>DAITPI010000466.1:0-3725 GCA_036833655.1 Anaerolineales bacterium
CGCGGGATCTCGCTCCAGCCGTCTTCCAATCCCGTACCCCAGGATGACGATGCCCGCCCACAGCGCAAGGAAGACCAATACAAAGAGGACAGAAATGACCGTTTCCGTTCCCTGGGGCCAGGGATTATCTCCGAAGACAAACAGCCAGAGAACACCGGCAAAGGCGCCGAACAGGAGAATGGAGACAATTCCGGCAATAAATAAGCCCGGGATGCCAAACAAGAGGATGTAGGTATATCTCTTTTTCATGGGCCTCACCAGATCGCTACATTGTAAACGCTTGCCGTCCGGATTGTTATGGCATTGTAGAGTGAGCTGGAGCGGAGCGGTGCGGTCTTGCAGCTATAATCGAACCATCGGCGCTGCCAATTCTGTGCAGCCGGGCAGGAATTGCTTATGGAACCCAACGTAGAAGCCCAATTTACCGAGATCGACCTCCTCACAGGGTGCTGGAACCTGGTCAGTTTTGCCAGGGGAATCCAAAACAATTTTGGGAACGAGAGCTTGAGCCTGATCACCCTGATCGGGATCGATGTGCACCAACTGCGCCGCGTCAACCGTCTCCATGGCTTTGAGCGGGGCGATCAACTGCTGCGCTGGCTCGGTATTGCGCTACGGGATGAGATGGGGAACACCGTGTACCGGATCTCAGGCGAGGCATTTGTGGTCGCCCTGATTGGCAATGCCCGCGAGCCGCATAGCAATAAAGCCTGGGATTTGTTCGAGCGGCTCAACGACCAGGCGAAACAGTTGCGGATGGAAATCCCGGTCGTGACGATGGCCGTCATCCATTTTGCTGCTGGAACGGCGCTCAATACCGCCCTGGTCTGGCACAACCTGAACGAAATGATGGAATTGATCCACGCCAATGAGCCGTTCAAGATATTCGACGCACGGCCACTCCACGAGGACCAGGCCCTCACCCGGGCGATCGAGCTGATGGCAGACCGCATCCTTTCCCTTGGCTATATGCTCAATGTCACCTTCCGGCTGGCATATACCGACCCTGTTGGTAACCTGCCTAACTTGATCGCGACACGCCGCAAGCTGGATCTGACACTGGCTGAGGTGAGCTCAAAGCAGCAAACCTTCAGCCTGTGCCTGATCGATGGAGATGATTTGAGCCGCTTCAACGCCGTGAGCTATGCAGCCGGAGACCAGCTGATCGGTCAGATCAGCGCCGTCCTCATGGCGACCATCCGGCCAGGAGATTTTGCCGGCCGCTGGCGGTTCGGGGATGAGTTCATCATCCTCCTGCCGCAAACGGACGTGGCGACAGCCGTCGACGTGGCGGACGAGGTCCGCGCCGCGATGGCAGAGACCTCGAAAAGCTGGCTATTTCCTGTGACCGTCTCGATCGGGGTCGTGGAATATCCAACACATGGGGACACGATCGATAAGCTGGTCAGCAACGCCGAACGGGCATTAAAGAGAGCGAAAGACCTGGGCAAAAACAGAACCATCGTTGCCGAACAGACCGGTTGAGGCGAGTTGCATGTTCAACATCAAAGAAGCTCCATGGATCACCGAAGCTGCCTTCCCGCCTCGGATAGCCCTTGTCTCTCTGACCTGGCTGCCGCTTGTCCTTCTTGGGCAACGTAGCAGCCACAGCACAAACAGACGGCTGCACCCCTAAGGTATTCTGCATCCACATAATGCAAGAGAGCGGCAGATACCCCACTGAAAAGCGGGGTTTTTCCTGCTTTCAGGTTCACCTCAATCTTCTTATGATTGTCAGGACAACTACGGATCCAGAAAACACAAAGAAAACACAAAGAAAACCACACCGCAGGCAAACGCAGTATCGGTGTTTAGAGGAAGGAACAAAGATGGATATGACAAATACCACCACAATCGTTCTCGTGGCTGTCGTGTTCCTGGTGATCGGCGGGCTGCTCGCGATGGCAGCTATGCGCATCCAGCGGACGCGCCGCCTGAAGGAGCGCTTTGGACCCGAGTACGACCGCACGATGGAGCGCCTGGGTGATAAGCGCCAGGTGGAGGAGGAGCTCGAGGGACGTGTCGCGCACGTCCAGAACCTGGATATCCGTGCCCTGACGGACGAGGAAACCAACCGCTTTGCCATGGAATGGCAAGCAACGCAGACCGAGTTCGTCGATCAGCCGCTGGCTACCGTACGGAAAGCGGACCGGTTGATCCAGGAGGTCATGCGCACGAGGGGCTATCCGGTGGACGACTTCGAGCAGCGAGCAGCCGACATCTCGGTGGATTACCCCGATGTGGTGATCAATTATCGCGAGCTACACGAGATTGCCTCGCGGGGTGAACGCGAAAAGATCTCCACCGAGGAGATGCGCCAGGCAATGGTCAACGGACGAGAGTTGTTCGAGCGGCTTGTCCAGGCGCAAGCGAATACAGAGGATATAAAAGTGAAGGAGCGAGTCTAATGGACAAAAACGGAGAGAACCAGGTGGAAGGCGACATCATCGATGTAAGAGATGAAGATGTCGAGACGGAACGTCAGACGGACGAACGAGCAGAACGGCGAGCTGCCGAAACGAGAACCCCGGTGGATGACATCTCGGAAGGGCTTATGCGGCTATTCGAGGATAACGAAACGAAGAAATTCCGCACGCAGTGGTTGAACATCCAGAGTCGCTTTGTGGACGATCCGCGCGAGGCGGTCAAGCAGGCGGACGAGCTGGTCGCCAGCATGCTCAAGAGCGTGACCATGGGATTCTCCAACCGGCGTGTCTCCCTGGAGAAGCAGTGGAACAGCGGTGAGAACATTTCCACGGAAGATCTGCGAGTGGCGCTGAAGCGCTATCGCTCCTTCTTCGACCGGCTGCTGACCCTGGAATCCTGATGGATGTCTGCGTCCGGATAGGGTTTTGCAGTTCTTGAGAGTCTGTTCGTAGACTCTGAGAGTCCCTCCTGACTATGCTGAGAACAAATCCCAAAGGAGGTCTGGTCATGAAAACGATTTCGATCTTTCTGGCATTGATCAACGCCCTGCTGGCAGGGCTGATCCTGGCGCTCAGTCTTTCCTCCATGCAGGCAGGCCAGGCCGCGGCATGGTGGTCGTTCACAAGGATCACCACGTCCTTGTGTGTGATCCTGATCGCCGGAATCACCTGGATGGCCAGTGCGCGTGCGGTTAGCCCGGCGCTGATGTCGATGTGCAGCCTGATGCTGGTGGCCGTCGGCGCCGCTACGATCGTATGGACCTTTCACCGGGCCCTGGTCAGCGGCGACATGGAATACTATATGATCGTCTACGGCGGCAGCCTGATCGTACAGGGCATGGCGTCTCTGTTTGGGTTTAGCGATGCGTCGAGCACGATCCATTCGCTATGAGCCGCTGGCTACGAAGGATAGACCCGCTAACAGATAGCTGTGCAGTTGCTTGACACAGGAATTTTCCACTGGTACACTACCGCTCGTATCGATTTCAAAGAAAGGAGACGCGCTTTATGTTCAATTTAGCATCGGTCGTTGTTTGCGATACCTCTATGGGCGCGTCTCTGCAGCGCAGTTAAGCCAGATCGCTTGATTTAGCAAATGCCACGGACGTTCCCATGTCCGTGGCGTTTTTATTTAACATCGAACAGCCGCGTTTATTCGCTTTCACTCGCGCCAGGAAAACGCCTGTTTGCTCCTTTGCCACCAGCCACGGACTTCATCTGTGGCTGGTTTTCTATTTATCCGTCCTGAGCGGAGCCCCGAACGGGCGTAGTCGAAGGACACATGGCAAGTGCGCTTCG
>DAITPI010000467.1:0-3725 GCA_036833655.1 Anaerolineales bacterium
AAGTGTGGATGTCCATCAAGGAGCATGGCCTGGACCGCTTCGGGCGCATGATCGCGCGCAACGTAGAACAGGCGCAATACTTCGGGCAGCTGGTGGAGCGCGAGCCAGCGCTGGAGCTGATGGCTCCCATCGGGCTCGATATCGTTTGCTTCCGTTTCAACCCCGGCGGGCTGGAGGACGAGAAACTAAATGCACTGAATAAAGAGATCCTGATGCAGATCCACGAGCAGGGCATCGCCGTGCCATCGTATACCACGCTGCAGGGGCGCTACTGCCTGCGGATCGCGATTGCCAACCACCGCAGCCGGCAGGAGGATTTCGACCTGCTTGCCAGAGAGGTCATGCGGATCGGTCAGGAACTGGTCGCACAGCTCTCGCAGTGATCAATGGAAAGGAAGTTCTCACGACAGCCCGCCTGATCTGGAATTCTGGAATAGCGAACGCCTCCCAGCGCAGGAGATCCGGGCTGGCAGGAAATTGCGCGACCGGCTATGCTTCAAAGAGTCCCTGGCTCGGCATGCCTCGGGTGACTCCTACACCTTCCGCCAGCACTTGCGCGATCGGGGGTACTAGCGAAGAATAGAAACGATGGTTTCATTTGCCTTTTGCCCCCTGCACGTATATAATCAGCTTAACATCTCGACGAGTCGGGCGGAGATAATAGCCATCCCTAAGCCGTTCCGATCCAGTGTTATTGTGTTTCATTACCACCTCATCAAATTGGCATCCAAATTAAAGCAGAACCAGGTCGATGACATTGGCACCAATGTCTGAACTGAATTTTGGCATTTTATGCTTGAAAGCATTTCGTGAGGAGATATCCGCGTGACGCCAGCCAAATCGAACAACCGAATAACACCGCTCCCCAAAGCGCCCACCGGTATCCCCGGCATGGACGAGATCACCGGTGGCGGTCTGCCCAAAGGCAGGCCAACCTTGATTGCCGGTGCGGCAGGCTGCGGAAAGACGCTCTTTGCCATGGAGTTTCTGGTGAATGGAGCTACCCAATTTAACGAGCCTGGTGTCTTTGTGGCATTCGAGGAGAACGCCGAAGAGCTGGCGCAGAACGTCGCCTCCCTTGGCTTTGATCTGAAAAAGCTAGGCAGACAAAAGAAACTGATCATCGATCATATTCGTGTCGAGCGAAGCGAGATCGAAGAGACCGGGGATTATGATCTGGGGGGGCTGTTCATCCGCCTGGGGCATGCTATCGACAGCATCGGCGCCAAGCGTGTGGTGCTGGATACGATAGAAGTCCTGTTTTCTGCCCTGACAAACCAGGGTATCCTGCGAGCGGAGCTGCAGCGGCTTTTCCGCTGGCTAAAGGATAAAGGCGTGACCGCGGTCATCACGGCGGAGCGCGGCGAGGGAACCATAACTCGCTTCGGGCTGGAGGAGTACGTCGCGGATTGTGTGATCCTGCTCGATCACCGCGTGAACGAGCAGGTTTCCACCCGCCGCCTGCGCATCGTCAAGTACCGGGGTACCCTGCACGGCACAAATGAGTATCCTTTCCTGATCGGCAAGAATGGCATTTCGGTGCTGCCGATCACCTCTGTGGTGCTCGACCACAAGGCTTCCACAGAACGGGTATCCACCGGCATTCAAGAGCTCGATGACATGCTGGATGGCAAGGGTTTTTACCGGGGCAGCAGCATTATGCTCTCCGGAACAGCCGGTACAGGAAAAACGAGCCTCTCCTCGGCTATTGTAGATGCCGCCTGCAGACGCGGCGAGCGCTGTTTGTACTTCGCCTTCGAGGAGTCCGCCAATCAGATCATCCGGGATATGCGCTCGATCGATATCGATCTGGCACCGCACATCAAAAAGGGATTGCTGCAGATCGAGGTTGCCCGCCCCAGCCAGTTTGGTCTTGAAATGCATCTCGTGACCATGTATGACCTGATCCGGGAATTCCAGCCAAGCATCGTGGTGATGGATCCCATCACGGATTTTTCTGCTGTCGGGAGTGCGTTTGAGATCAAATCTGCTGTGACGCGCATCATCGATTTCCTCAAAGTACACGAGATCACGGGGCTGTTCATTAGCGTGACATCAGAAGACCCGGCGGCGAACCAAACTGTGGTGGGCATTTCCTCGTTGATCGATGCCTGGATCAGCCTCCGCAATCTGGAGGACAACGGAGAACGCCATCGCGGCTTGTTTGTCCTCAAATCACGCGGCATGGCGCACTCAAATCAGATCCGCTCGTTCCGTTTGACGGATGACGGGATCAGGATCGGCGAGATAGACCTGGCGGGACGCCGGGTCGAATTCAGTCGGAGTTAAGTTTTGCTTCCGTTGCATCCATCCGTTCTTGAAATGTTTTAACAGGAAAAGGAGAAGATGGTGGAGAAATCAAAGTCACCCACTCAGCGCCCATCGAAGACCTATGAACTCCGATTGTACGTTGCCGGGCAAACGCCGAAAAGCCTCACCGCGTTTGCCAACCTGAAAAAAATCTGCGAACAGCATCTGGCAGGGCAATATCACATCGAAGTGATCGACCTGCTCAAGAAACCGCAGCTGGCGAGCGGCGACCAGATCCTTGCCATTCCCACCCTGGTGAGGAAATTGCCTGAACCGATCAAAAAGATCATCGGCGATCTCTCCAATACGGAGCGCGTCCTGGTTGGTTTGGACTTGCGCGAAGAGAAATGATTAGGGAGATTCTATGGTTCGCCAGGAGCCCGAAAGATTGAGTTATGGCCAAGAGAAACCAAGTTCAGCCACCCGAACCGGATGAGACCGCTGCATTGAAGAGCCGTCTGGAGGAAACAGAGGAGACTCTGCGCGCCATTCAGGAATACATGGTGGATGCGTTTGTCGTGAACCGTGAGCATGGCATCCAGGTGGTGACCCTTAACGAATCAGAAATCCCTTACCGCACGATGGTCGAATCGATGAACGAGGGCGCGATCACCCTCATCCCTGACGGCACGATCTTTTATTGCAATTCCCGTTTCGGGGAAATGGTTCAAAAAGACCCTGAAGCTTTGATCGGCACGTCCTTTCAAGACCTGATTGCTCCAGATGGGCAAAGCGTGTTTGCGGAAATCTTTAAACAGGCTCGCCGGGATCCGACCCGAGGAGAGTTGTGCCTGGCGCGGGAAAACGGGGAATGTGTGCCTGTGCAGCTTTCCATCTACAACCTGGGTCCCGAGAAGCTGAGCGGCATCGCCATTATCGCAACCGATATTACGGAACGCATGCAGGCGGAGGAAAAGATTCGCACTCTCGCCTCCAAACTGACGATCGTCGAGCAGGAAGAGCGTCATCGCATCTCGCAGGTGCTACATGATGATCTGCAGCAGCGTCTTTTTGCTCTCAAGGCGCAATCGTCCTTCCTGGGTGATCTCTTCGAAAAAGACCAGGTCCCGGCAAGCTTCTATGCAGAGCTGGATCAGATCCAGCACTGGCTTTCTGAGGCAGTCGCCATCACCCGTAACCTGAGCATCGATCTCAACCCGGTTGTTCTGCATGGCGAAGGCCTGGCAGAAGCCATGTCCTGGCTCTCCTTCCGGGTCAAGGAACAGTACGGGCTGCACGTCGATCTGGAGGCAAAGGAAAGTTTCAACGAACTCGATTACCATGTGCGCATGCTTCTCTTCCAGTCCATTCGCGAGCTGCTTTTCAATGTCGTCAAACATGCAGGAGTCTCGGAGGCAACGGTCACGTTGGAACGGGTGAACGGACGCGGTCTCATCATCGTCAGCGATGCAGGC
>DAITPI010000468.1:0-3703 GCA_036833655.1 Anaerolineales bacterium
ACGGCGCGGCGTTGCAGGGCACCTTTATGTGGGCATACCTGCTTGCCTACTTCCTGGTACGCAAATCCGGCTCCATGCTCATCGTCGGGCTGATCGAAGCCGCGGTGGAAGCGCTGCTCGGGAACCAGGCGGGACTCTCCACGCTCGGTTGGGGCTTCACGCAGGGCCTGGCTGCGGAGATCGTCATGTGGTTCGCCAATTACGGCAAATTCGGCTGGCTGGCGTTCGCCCTCGCCGGGGCTGGCGCTTCCCAGTTCGGCACACTCTGGAGCTACATCCTGTACGGCTGGAGCTCGCTGACCGATTACCTGATCGCGGTGCCGATCAACCTCATCTCCGGGTTCGTCTTCTCGGGTTTGCTTGGCTACTGGTTGGGCAAGCTGATCGAAAATACAGGCTTGCTACGGGCGACACGGCGCCAGCAACGAGTGTAGTGAATTGCAATCGGATTCGTAGTGACGGGAACCACACTCTCCACTGACAAACCTCTCGTCCAGTTTGATCAGGTTACTTATATACATTACGGAAAGACCACGCCTGCGCTGTCAGATATCAACCTGACGGTGCAGCGTGGTTCTTTTACGCTTCTGGTCGGGCCAAGCGGTTCAGGCAAGTCCACGCTGTGCATGCTCCTGAACGGCATCATCCCGCAGATCCTGGGCGGCGAGCTCACGGGCAGGGTCACTGTCGAAGGCCAGGACATCACGAAGACGCCCGTACAGGAATTGGCAAAGTCCACAGGCATGTTGTTCCAGGATCCCGAGTGGATGTTTGCCACGCTCAAGGTCGAGGATGAGGTTGCCTTCGGACCCGAGAACCTGCGCCGGTCGCCTGCCGAAATCCTGAAGAGCGTCGAACAATCGCTGGACTATGTGGGAATGCAGCATCTCAGGAATAATCTGGTCTGGGCGCTCTCCGGCGGGCAGACCCAGAAGCTGGGGCTGGCCTCCGTCATCGCCATGGAGACGCCGCTGGTGGTTCTGGATGAGCCCACCGCCAACCTGGATCCTGCCACTACGCATTCCGTCCATGAGCTGATCCTTCGTCTGCGCCAGGAAGGCAGATCGGTGGTGCTGGTCACCAAGGACCTGGACGAGTTCATGGCAGAAGCCGACAACATGATCGTGCTCGCCGAGGGACGGGTCCTGGCGCAGGGGAACCCGCGCGACGTCGTTGCAGATCATGGCGAAAAGATGCTCGAGCTGGGAGTCTGGCTCCCGGAGACGACCGAGATCGGTCTGCGCCTGAAGGCACACGGTAGATCTCCAAGACAAATTCCCATTACAGTGGAAGAAGCCGTGGAAGAATTTGCGACGGCGCGGTTCAATGCTTTGCACCCGGACGAGGCGTCCTCGAGCAGCGGCGAGGTACTCATCCGTGCAAAGGATGTGGAATTCGTCTACGGCAATAAGTTCAAAGCTCTGCAGGGAGTCTCCTTCGATATCTGCCAGGGCGAGATCGTTGCCATCGTGGGCCAGAACGGGGCCGGGAAAAGCACCCTCAGCAAATTGCTGGTTGGCTTGCTCAAGCCGACGCGCGGCGAGCTGACCATGTTCGGGCGGAGCGCCAGGCAATGGAAGCTACAGGATCTTGCCACGCAGATCGCCCTCGTATTCCAGAACCCCGAGCACCAATTCCTGTGCGATACCGTCCATGAGGAGCTCGCCTATAGCCTGCTGGCGCAGGGGATCGATGATCCTGCCATCGTGGAGTCCCGCGTGCAGGATATGTTGCACAGGCTGGAAATCACCGAGACCTCCGATAGCCATCCGTTTTCGTTGAGCGCGGGGGCGAAGCGCAGGCTCGGTGTGGCAGTCATGCTGATTGCCGGCAGCGCCAGATTGCTCATTGTAGACGAGCCAACCTACGGGCAGGACCGGCGCCTGACCGAAAGCCTGATGCATCTGATCAACAACCTGCGGCGGGAGGGAATCACGGTCCTGATGATCACCCACGACATGCGGCTGGTTGACTCCCATATCGAGCGCGCCATCGTTATGGCGAATGGACACAAGATCTTTGACGGCAGCCCGAACGACCTGTTCCGGTCGCCGGAAGCCCTCGAACGCGCCTCGCTCCGCACCACTACCCTGCGCCGTCTCGTGGACGGGCTCCGGGCACGCGGCCTGACCGTCCCCGATGGGCTTAACACTGTGGATGAATTCGTCGGAGCCATGCAATGAGCGAGCATTCCCTGCGCTACGTCGATAACGGCTCGTTCTTCACCCGCGTGGATGCGCTGAGTAAGCTGCTCTGGGTGGTCCTTGTTATCCTGGTGACGTTCCAGTTGCAGAACAACGCGGCACGCGGGCTCATGCTCATTTTTCTGCTGGTTGTTCTCGTTCTGGCACGTATCCCGCTTCGATCGATCTGGGGGGCTTTGCCGATCATTCTAGTAATGGGCACGTTGCTATTTGCGGTCAATCTGTTCACGACCCCCTCCACCAGCTACATGGAGATGGGTGGGATCACTCTGGGACAGCAGGGCTTCGACCGCGGACTGGAGTTCTTCCTGCGCATCACCATCATGGTGCTGGCATCCTTCATTTTTATCTGGACGACCGATATTCGCGACCTGATGACCGGCTTCGTGCGCATCGGTATGCCCTATCGCTTTGCCTTCGCCATTTTCCTTGCCCTGCGCTTCCTGCCGATCGTCCAGCAGGAAGTGGATGCGGTCAAAGCCGCGCATGCGATCCGCGGGCGCGCTCTGCGCTCCCCCATCCGGCACCGCTTCCGCCTGTGGCAGCGCTACATGTTCACGGTCATCGTGAACGGGTTGCGGAAAGCCGAGAACACCGCCCTCGCGATCGAATCACGCGGCTTCGGCGCCTACCCCGACCGCACCTACACCAAGGAGTTTCACTGGACCTGGCTGGGGGGATTGCTCCTGCTCGTCTTTGTCGCGTTCGCCGCGGGGCTCCTCTACTGGGACCGGGTGAAGCTTTAGGCTCTTACTGCCGGGTCCACTAGCTTGCGAGTCGGCGTTGTCTTTGTCCGCTAATCCACGCAGATTAGCGCCAGACCGGAGCATTCGCGATCCTTCGCGTAAATTCGTGGAACGTCCCCTCTTCTTAGCAACGCATTCGTGCCTTGCATTTTGCATTGACCCCTGCGCCAACTTCACGTACAATCCGCACCTGTGTAAATTATATATAATTTTGCGAGGTGTCACTCTTCATGGCTCGTTACCGTATCTTCTACTGGAAGCACATCCCCTCTTCCATTGTTATCGAAGGCGAGGGACGCACGATCAAAAAGCAGCTTTCCCAAAGAATCCAGAATGCGATTGATGCCTATGCAATGGCGACGGGAATCACATCTACGGATGATTATTCCGCGCAATACAGGCGAGGCGACTGGATCGAGCGTGACGGCTCCCCGGAGGAAGTGGCGGAAGCCCTTCTTTCGGAGTTGGAAGCAGAGTTTGCCAGGATCGAGATTCCCCGCCGGAACGGACCGTAGGGGCACGATGCACCTGCCCAGACCGCAGGTGCTGGGTATCATGCCCGTACAAATAATATGACCAAAAAACACACCGTGATCCTCCAGCCCTCCGGGCGCCGCGGACAAGTGGACGAAGGCACGTCCGTCCGCACGGCGGCGCGCGAGCTGGGTGTGGAGATCGAATCGATCTGCGCCGAAAACGCCACCTGCGGCAAGTGCATGGTGCTGGTGGAAGAGGGACGCTTCGAGAAATACA
>DAITPI010000469.1:0-3691 GCA_036833655.1 Anaerolineales bacterium
CGATATTCGCGGCTCGGCTGCCTATCGCCGCGAGATGGTGCGTGTGTGCACCCTGCGCGGTTTG
Organism: Anaerolineales bacterium; assembly: GCA_036833655.1. Taxonomy (GTDB): domain Bacteria; phylum Chloroflexota; class Anaerolineae; order Anaerolineales; family Villigracilaceae; genus Defluviilinea. The sequence goes on from DAITPI010000469.1 coordinate 65, forward strand.
CGGGCGGTGCGCGATGAGAATGAGCATGCCGGTATGCCCGTCGAGCCGATCCTGCTGTGGGGTGAGCGCAACGGAGACCGGGGAATCCGTTCCACGCATCACTCCCCCTCTACGCCCATCGAGACGACGATCAACGGCAAGCCCTATACGTTTTCCAGCGGACACGACAAGACCCTGCTGCGACTGCTGCGTGAGGATGCCAACCTGATCGGCACCAAGGAAGGTTGCGCCGAAGGCGAATGCGGCGCCTGTACGGTCTTCCTGGACGGCAATGCCGTGATGGCATGTCTGGTCCCGGCACCGCGCGCCCATGGCGCCCAGATCACCACGGTGGAGGGCCTCGCACAAGACGGGCAGCTCCACCCGGTCCAGGAGGCGTTTGTGGAGCATGGCGCAGTCCAGTGTGGCTACTGCACGCCCGGTTTTCTGATGTCCTCGGCGAAGCTGCTCGAGGAAAAATCCAACCCGACCCGCAATGAGATCGAACAGGCGATTACCGGAAACCTGTGCCGCTGCACCGGCTATTACAAGATCGTAGAGGCGATTGACAGCGCCGCAGCCCGAGCCGGGGACGTGCGTGCCTAGCCAGGCGAGAAAAGGATAGTCATGACCAAGTACACTTCCTATAGTCGAACACCGCCGAAGCCTCGGAACGTGGGTGTGCATCCCGTCATGCGCGGCATTGGCTGCATCATGATTGTGGTTGTGCCCATCCTGGCATATGGCGCGGCGGTGCTGCTGGTCAACTACGGCGCGACGCACGGATGGCCGATCCCACCGGGATGGTTCGGTACGCCGACCTTCCACCCGCTCTTGTGGAGGCTACAGGGGCTGCAACCGATCCTGCAGTTCCTGCAGGCGCAGAACAATTTACAGGCAAACATCATCTTTGCCATCGCGCTGACCGTGGTGATCGGCGGCATCATGTCCATGATCTACGGGTACACCTATACGCTGTTCGGTCCACCTCGTTACGGTCCCCAGGATGCGCCGCCCATCCGCATCAAAGTCAAGCGCTATAAGCGATAAAAGCCCTCAAAATCGAACTGCTTTCTTACTGGAAATCCAGCCATGATTTCTCATAACGCCATTGGAAAATCGCTCCCCCGCGTGGACGCGCGCGGCAAGGTCACGGGCGAGACGCCCTACTCCGGCGACCTCGGCATGCCAGGCATGCTGCATATGAAGATTCTGTTCGCGGATCGTCCGCACGCCCGCGTGCTCCGCATCGAGACCGCCGAGGCGGAAGCGGCGGCGGGGGTCGTAGCCGTCTACACCGCGAAGGACATCCCGGTCAATGAATACGGGCTGCAGTGGCAGGACCAGCCCGTCCTGTGCGGACCCGGCTCCAGCAAGCCCGGGACCGACGTCGTCCGGTTTGTGGGCGACCAGGTCGCGGCGGTGGTCGCGGAGGCGGAAGCGCAGGCGGCTGCCGCCCTCAAGCTGATCCGGGTCGAGTACCAGGATCTGCCGGTAGTCACCGATCCGGTCGAGGCGATGAAGCCGGATTCGCCGCGCGTCCACGAGCACATCGGCGACTCCAATATCTGCGTCCATTACAAGATCCGCAAAGGAAATATCGAGGAGGGCTTTGCCCGGGCGGATGTGATCGTCGAAGGCGAGTACCGCACGCCGGTACAGGAGCACGCCTATCTGCAGCCGGAAGCCGGGCTCACCTATATCGACGAAGAAGGTCGCATCACGGTTGCCTGCGGCGGGCAGTGGACCCACGAGGACCGCCACCAGGTGGCGCACGCCCTCGGCATGGCAAACGAAGATATCCGGATTGTCTATCCAGCCATCGGCGGCGCCTTCGGGGGCCGCGAAGATATGTCAGTGCAGATCGTGCTTGCCCTGGCGACCTGGAAACTGGAGCGACCGGTCAAGATCGTCTGGTCCAGGCATGAGTCCATGATCGGTCACGGCAAGCGCCACGCCTCCGTGATCCGCGCCAGGTGGGGTGCAACCAGGGATGGCAAGGTTGTCGCCATCGAAAACGAGATGATCGCCGACGGCGGCGCGTACATGTACACGTCGAACAAGGTGCTCGGCAATTCCACCATCACCTCCTCGGGACCCTACAACATCCCGAACATCAAGACGGATGTGTATGGCATCTACACCAACAACGTCCCGGGCGCGGCGTTCCGCGGGTTCGGCGCCCCGCAGGCGCTGTTCATGGTAGAGATGCAGATGAACAAGCTCGCCGAAAAGCTGGGCATGGACCCGGTGGAATTCCGCCTGAAGAATGCCCTCAGGGATGGCGACCCGATGGGCGTTGGCACGCCTTCGCCGAGTCCGGTCACTGTCGTTCCGTGTATCGAGGCGGCGCGGGACAAGATTCGGTGGAACGAAGAAAGAGGAAAGAAGAAAGAAGATATTGCCTCCCATATCAAGCGGGGGCGGGGGTTTGGGGCCGGGTTCAAGAATGTGGGCTTCTCCTTCGGCTACCAGGAGAACTGCTGGGCAAAAGTAGAGATCCACGGCAATGGCGAGATCGAGCGTGTCGTTTTGCACCACGCGGGAGCGGAAGTCGGTCAGGGTACGCATACGGTGATGGCGCAGATGGCAGCAGAAGCGGTTGGCGTGCCGTTCGAAAAGGTGAAAATCGTCGCTTCGGACTCCGCCACGATGGAGAACTCCGGCTCGGTCTCTGCCTCGCGCATGACATTTATGTCGGGCAATGCGATCCGGGGCGCCGCAGAAGTCGCCCTGAAGAAGTGGGAGGCGGAGGAGCGCCCGGCGGTCGGCGAGTTCAAATACCTGGCGCCGCGCACGAACCAGTTCGACAAAGAGACCGGCTACTCCACCCCCAACTTTGCTTATGCTTTCGTCGCACAGGCTGCCGAAGTCGAAGTGGACACCGAGACCGGTCATATTCGTGTGCTGCGCTTCGTCTCCGCGGACGACGTGGGCCAGGCGATCAACCCGGCGCTGGTCGAGGGGCAGGTGGAGGGAGCGGTGGTCCAGGCGCAGGGTTACGCCGTGCTCGAAGATTGGAAGACCCAGGACGGGCGCGTGCTCTCCGACCAGTTAAGCACCTATCTGATCCCGACCATCTGGGATATCCCCGAAAAAGTGGAAACTGTGATCGTGGAAGTGCCAGACCCGAACGGTCCGTGGGGCGCCCGCGGGCTGGGCGAGCTGCCGTTCCTCGCTGTGGCGCCCACGCTTGGCGCGGCGATCCACGATGCCACGGGCGTCTGGATCGACGAGTTTCCTTTCACCCCCGAGCGGGTATTGAAAGCGCTCGGGAAGATTTAGACCGCCCGGGAAACTTCCTGCGTTTCTTTGCGCCTCTGGCGTTCCGCTCGATCTACGAATGCAATTTTCCTACCATGATGAAATCAGGGAATTGAATGAGCACGCGCGCCGGGAGGCAAGTGGCTCTTTCATCCCGCTGCATGATGGCTTTACCCATTATGAGCTAAGCAACCCGCAGGCGGAGCGAACCGTGGTTCTGGTCCACGGTTTCTCCGTCCCATATTTTATCTACGACCCCACCTTTGCCTTCCTGACCCGATCCGGCTTCCGCGTGCTGCGCTATGACCTGTTCGGCCGCGGACTCTCGGACCGGCCCGATACGCAGTACAACAGGGATCTGTTCGTGCGGCAGTTGCGCGATCT
>DAITPI010000470.1:0-3682 GCA_036833655.1 Anaerolineales bacterium
ACATCCACCAGGTCAGCGCCAGGATCAGGCTGGCAAAGAACGGGCTCAATTTCTGCTGCAAGTGATCGAGCAGAATGCCGCGCCAGCCCAGCTCCTCCGAGAGAGCACCGCCAACCAGCATCATCAAAACGAACATGGGGATCATGGCAGGCTGGCTTGCCAGCATCTGCAAATTGGGCACGGGAACCAGCACGCCGCGGAAGAGCGAATCCAGCGCGATGGCTGCCAGGGTCAGGACCGGGATCCCGAACAGGCACAGGATCCACGCCGTGGAGCTGAGGCGATGAAAATCGAACAGGCGCGCCCAGAAGTCTGCCCGCGCCTGCCGGTCCAAGAAGCGGAAGACATAGAACAGCGCCACGAGCGTCGGTCCACTTCCACCCAGCATGTAAAAGAGCAGGTTGGGGAACGTGGTGCTGGGCTGGCCGCCGGCTACCGCGGTGCCCCAGAAGAGCCAGGAGAAAGCGAACACGGAGAGGATGAATTTTGTGGCAGAGATGTCCTTCATACGCCTGGGCTTTATGGATCGTATAAACTCATTCGCCGCCCACCTGGATAGACCGGATCAAGTCATCCAGCACCGTGAGCGAGGGTGCGAATTGATCCGGGGGTTGGGCGTTCAGCTGTATGAGCTGATCGGTCAGCGTGTTCAGCCATTCAGCAATGAGATCATAACCGGGATCAGCGCACCTGGAACACGGCGGTGGATCTACAGGGAATATGCCGGTCTCGACGGGGAACAGGGCAGAGATGTAGAACTGCCCGTCATCCGTCAGACCCTGGAATGTATACGTGATCTGGTAGTCCAGCACGGGCTCCGGGCTCTGCGAGTAATAGGTGAGATAACGGACACCCCGGCCGTTGGCGAATTCGATGATCTCCGGCTGGGCGCACAGGGACTGCTTCATATTGATCCACGGCAGGAAGGGCAGCGCAGCATCGCCCTGGACGGGCTCCGCGCAAAGCTCAGGGTTGACCCCGGTCTGCAGCAGGTCTTTCAAAGCCCGCAATTGGTTCACGAATCCCTGAGGGCTGTTATCCCCGTAACCGGGGAAATCTGCGGTCTGAAAGCCCATGACCTGGGCAACGCGCTCCTCGTCCGCCATCAGGGGTAGATCATACAGCCGCCCGCCCTGGAAGCCTACGAAACGGATCTGGGCGAAGGCGGGATGGGCCGCCGCGAACAGGATCTGATCGGTCAGCGGCACGGCGGGCATTGTCCGCGCTTCCACCCAGGGCGCCAGGGTCGCATCGTAGGACAGGGAAATATCCCTGCCAAACTCGAACCAGCTGACGATCTTGTTGCGCCGGGCAGGCTGCTCCGCACGCGGCAAGAAAGCAAAGGACCCGGTCACCGTCTGCGCCAGATCATCCAGGGGCTGCCTGGCGATCTCGATATCCGAAGGATGGAAACGGAGTGTGAGGAGCAAGTTGTCATGCAATACCATGACCACGCGCGAGCTTAACAATCCGGGGATCGGCTCGACCTGTTCGGCGGGCTCGTCCCCCAGCCTGGACGTCGTTCGCGTGGGCGGCGTCGGAACGGCCACGCCCTCGAACAATGTCAGATAGGCATCCACCAGACGGGTGAGGTCGCTCTTCGGAGGCACCTCCTGCGCCGTGACTTCGAGAGTGACGCGGATCGGGTCGGCATTCTCCTCCAGGTCAGGACCAGACAGCGTCACAACGCCATTCGCCGCGCCGCTTTTGTCCAGGCTGTATGTCGGCGGGTAGGCGAAACAATATCCCCATGCTTCGTCAATATAGACGCCCAGGTCCGTCACCTGGCAGGTCAGCGGCAATGCGCTGCCCGATGAGGTCGGCGTGGGATTAAGAGGATTGAACACTTCGGGCGTGGGAGTCGCGGGCGCTACGGATTGCGGCTGTGGAGTGGCAGCGGGTGCGCAGGCTCCAAGCAGGAATACAAATAGCAGCAACAATGAGGGATAGAAATGCTTCATCCGGATGCCTCCTGACATATCATCTGCGTGTCACTGTTCGGAACGTTCTTTGATCCCCTGCAGCATGCCGCGTGCCATAATGAACTCGCCGGGACGGATGGCATCCCAGAACCAGCCCTGCGCGGCGTTGCGCGAGCGCAGGATGAGACGCGTGGAACCATCCTTCTGCGGGACGAGGATGAATTGCCAGACTTCGATCCAGTTACTGTTCTCACGATGTCCCATGACGATCGCGCGGTCCGGCTCCAGCAAAGCCACCTCATAGGGCGGCGGACCCGACGTACCCGGGCACATCTTGACCTGATCGCCAACCTTCAGGTCCTGCCATTCCGGGTGGATGCGATCGGCGTTGATCAATTCGCAGCGCAGGATATTTGTTTCGAGCCACTCGTAGCTATACATGCCGCCGCGTTCGGCGCCCAGCTGTGCGATCCAGGGATAGATCTCCTCGGGTTTCGCCTGGATGGACACAGCCCGGGTATAGCTGATGCGTGGAGACGGGACCAGCTCATCGCCCGTCAAAGAGGCGGCAACCTCTCCCTCGCTGGCGCCCCAGCGGTCCATCCAGGGCAGAAGCGCAAACATGATCACGACAGCAATGATGCCAAGACCAGCCAGAATGCCAAGCGTCTTGAAAAACCGTTTCATCTTTATCTCCTAAATCGGAATTTCGTTCTCTGCATCATAGTTTCTGACAACAAAAAACTCCCCCACCGCTGGGAGAGTTTTCACTGTCCGAGTGGACAGTATGGACAAGTGGACAGGTTTGCCCTGGTGATCTCAGACGTCAGAGTTTTTCAGCGCATACTTCCAGTACCGGGTGTCGTAACGCGTGATGTGCTCCGCCAGCGTCATCCCCACCTTTTCTGCTACACGTTTCGAGGCGAGGTTCCCGACCCGGATCAGGCTGATGAGCTGCGGCAGCTGCAGCACATGGAACGCGTAATCACGCACGGCGCGGGCAGCCTCGGTCGCGTAGCCCCGGTTCCAGAAGTCGCTGCGGAGGTCGTAACCGAGCTCGGCTGCGCCCTGGTCCTCCATTTGCTCGAGGCCGCAATCACCGATCAGCTCGCCAGTTTCCTTGAGGATCACCGAGAATAATCCGTAGCCAAATTGATTCTGGTGATCGAGGTTGCGCTGCAACCAGCGCTGCATCTGCTCGTGCGTAAAGGGAGGGTGATGGAACGCCGCCATCACTCTGGCATCGGTGAAGATGCGAAGTAGCGCATCCAAATCCGTCTCAAGCATCGGACGGAGGACCAGATGCTCCGTTTCAAGCTGATCCTTGTTTCCGTTTGACATCGCTGTTCTCGACCTCCATGTTTTTCCTGTTCCATGCCAATGTCAACGCGCTGCCAGGCAACGCGGCAAGCGGGACAATGAACTACTCCATCAGACGTACGTCGGGGAAATAGATGGTCGGGAAGGAGAAATTCATCTGTGCGAATTTCCAGCCGTCCGACTCGCGCAAGACCACCGCCGTCAAGCGCAGCGGCCAGACGAATTTCTCGCCGCGGCGTAACTCGTAGACGGTATTTGTGCCACCCCGCAGAATGTGGAGCAGTTTTTGCTCTGCGCTCAGATCGGAATCCTCGATGAATTTCCTGACATACTCAAGATAGGAGGCGTAATTCTCTGCTCCGATGGTTTCTGTAACCGTTGCCGCTGCTGCAACCCAGCCGACAAATCCGCGACGGCGGATGGATAGTGATGCCCAGTCC
>DAITPI010000471.1:0-3677 GCA_036833655.1 Anaerolineales bacterium
ACAAGCTGGCAAAGGACTACACGTTGCTCACCCAGTATTATGCGCTCGCACATCCCAGCCTGCCCAACTATATTGGGCTCATCGGCGGAGATACCTTTGGCATTGCCAAAGACTGCACGGACTGTTTTGTGAACGCACCGAGTCTCCCGGAGCTGATCGCAGCCAGCGGTCGCACCTGGAAGACGTACCAGGAGGGCATGCCCTCCCCGTGTTTCCTTGGCAACCAGGGCAATTATGCTCAGAAGCACAACCCGTTTATTTACTTCGATGCCATTCGTCTCAACCGCAGCGACTGCGAAAACAACATCGTTCCTCTGACCGCGCTAAAAACCGATCTGGAATCCGGTTCCCTTCCCAATTTTGCATTTATTACCCCCAATCTTTGCAACGATGCCCACAGTTGTTCACTCGATACCGCGGATGCCTGGCTCGGTGACTTGCTCAAGACGCTGACGCCCGCGCTGGATCAGACGGGAAAGCCCTATCTCGTGGTGCTCATGTTCGATGAGGGCCATAAACCGACCATGCTGGAACGATTGATTGTGCCTGGCGGTGGACGTATCCCTGTGGTGCTGTATTCGCCTCAGGTCAAGAAGGGCTTCGAAGACACCACATTTTATAACCACTATTCGCTTTTGAAGACGATCTCGGCTGCCTGGGGGTTGGACTACCTCGGTCACGCTGCCGACAACAGCGTACTCCTGATCACCAGCCCCTGGAAGTAGCCCGGAACCGTCGGCAGCTTAGTTGGCTGACTCCTCTTTCCGCTCGTAGAAGACCAGCAGCGTCGTGCCGTAGCGGCGCTGGTCGAATTCGTGCAGATTTTGGAGCGCGAGGGGCTGGTATTCCTTGGGATGGATCTGCGCGATGACCCAGCCATCCTCGCTCAGCCAACCGATGTTCTCGTCGGCCAGCTCCAGCGCCTTTGCCCACATGTCCTGGTACTGCGGCGGCGCAATGTAGATATACTCGAACGCCCGGTCGGGCGTGGAAGAGAGGTAGGCAAAGGCATCCACCCGGCGGATCTCGGCTTGCGGTTTGAACCCGCAGTGCTCGACGTTGGATTTGATTGTCTCGATCGGCAACCGGTTGGAATCGGAAAACCGCGCGAACGAGGCGCCGCGGCTGAGCGCTTCGATGCCCACCGCGCCGGTCCCGGCAAACACGTCCCACCAGTTGGAATCGACCACGTCACCTGCCAGGATGTTGAACAGGGCTTCCTTGACGCGGTCCGTGATCGGACGCGTGGTTTCGCCCGGCACGGACTTGAGCTTACGGCCCTTGGCTTTGCCGGCAATGACCCGCAGACTCATTCCACGCTCTTCCGGGCAGCGACAAGATTGCCGTGCGAGGCGATGATCGGGACGACGCAGCCCGTGCCCATGATGAAGCGCCTGCCTCCGGTCTGCCGCAGGGCGTCCCCGGCCTCTTCCCGCACATCCGCCGCGTTCCGGTAGACGAGCGTATCCTGGCGCATGCCCCCGCACACGACGCCGGTGAAGAGCTTCTGCGCCTCCGCCAGGGTTGGATAGGTTTCGCGGTCATGCCAGTTGACGATCTGGAATTTGAGAGAATCGACCAGGGAAAAATACACGTGGTGACCGTGCAGGTGGAGCAGGTTGCACCAGAGCGCCTCCGCAGAGTCCAGCGCTTCGTGATCGTACGGCAAGCCAAACGTTTTGTACTCTTCGATGGTTAACAGGCTTGCCTGGGCGTGCTGGATGGCATAGAAGATCCCATCGATGCCCGCGTCGAGACAGGCCTCGACGAATCGCCGGGTGGTCTCGGCGATGGTGGCGAGTCCCTTCATCACGGCTTCCGGATACAGGCGCAGATGGGCGATCAGGGTATCGTTGCCCGCCAGGTTCTTCGCCTGCGCCAGCGGGCTGAACACGGTCTGCACCAGGGGCGTGTCGGGGCGGAGCTCGCTCCGGATATACCGCAGACAATCCAGCTGCGCGGCGAGGTGGGGCGCCGTGGCATCGAGGAGCGCCAGGCTTTCCCAGTCGCGCGGCTCGTGGATGACGCGCTTCGTATACTGGCGCGTGCCCTCGGTGTGACCGAGCCACTCGTCTTCCACGCCCCAGTCCCTGGCGCAAAATGACGAGGCCGGCGTGACCTTGACGAGGTCAAAATCATACATGCGCTGGAAGTGCAGCGTCGCCTCTGCCAGCGCTTTGGGATCCTGGTCGTCCACGGGGAAGTGACGCCAGAGCGCTACCGGCGGGCGATCGAGGATCTCGTTACTTAGAGCTGCTTGAATTCGTTCTTTGTGTGTGGTCATGGGATTTGTTTGATCGTACAGAATAGGGCATCGCCGCGGCCTACTTGCAGGACGGGCGGCGCCTCTCGAAAGACCCGGCGGTCTTCGTTCGTGCGGGTATTGACGAGGACATAATCGCCGGATTGGACTTCGTTCAGGGCGCCACGCAGGTCCTTGACCGTAATGTATTTGCTGGCATAGTAGGCGGCGATATATGGCTCCCGGTGCACATACAGGTCCGCCGGCTGGCGGACGGCTCCATTTAGATTCTCCACCGCCTCCTTATAACATGTCAGCCAGTAATCTGTTTCGTATTTGCGGAACGCGCCTTCGGTGCCGCCGACGAGCCGATTGTAATAGGTGTATTCATAGGGATGGAGCTGAGCAATGCCGAGAGCCCCCGGCAGCAGCAAGAGCAAAACCAGCCCTGCGTATAGCCAAGATGGAGCGATATGGTCATGCAGGAATTCAAATGTGAATCCGGTAAAAACAAAGACCGGCGGCAGGATGAACAGGAAGTGCCGCAAGCCATCGTACATCGCCGGTCTGCGGATGAGCGCATAAGCAACCAGCAGCACGAACCAGAGCAGCACAAGAGTAAGGGAGACCAAATTGTTCCTTGCCGTGGTCTGATCCAGCGAGGAGCGCAGGGACATCCAGCCGGAGGCAGAATCTCGGTGGAGCGACGAGGCGGCTGACACTCGATCCCGGCGGATGAACTTCCAGAAACCGGCGAGCAAGCCGCCAGCGAAGAGCACCCAGACCGGCTCCGTCAGCGTGGTCCCCAGCATGAAGGGCAGGTAGCGGCGGGGCAGCTCACCCGCACGGTAGACCTCACCGCCAAAGAGCACAGAGAGATTCGTCGGGTTATCGGACATAAAGCCGAAGACCCCAAGGAAGCGCCCCGCCGGGTCCTCCCACAGGTAGGGCCAGGTCGCCAGCATGACGAGCACGGCGACAAGCGCATAAAGTAGAAGCGGCGGAAGAAAACTAACGAAACGCCGGCCGAATCGAACGAGGGCATAGATCAGGACGAGCAGCGCTGCCATGGGACCCAGGATCCGTACCGAGGTGGTCAGTCCCACAAGAATGGCGGGCACCAGGGCGCTGGAGAATCTCTGTCGCGTGGTGATCGCTTCGTCTGCCAGCCGGTCTACCATCTCGAAGCCAAGGCAGACCGACGCCAGAAACAACACCAGGAACGGTGGATCTTTGGGGTTGATGAAGGCGTGTCCCCAGAGCAGCGGCTGCCAGGCGAACAACCCCGCCGACGCGAGAGCCGCGGCAGGTCGCATCCAGCGCCGCGCCAGCCTGTAGAGGAAGTAAACGCCGAGCTGGAAGAATAGGAAATTGATCAGGTGCCAGGCGGAAGCCCGGTCCAGGCCGAGCGCCTCCAGCAGCGCAACCGGCTCGC
>DAITPI010000472.1:0-3673 GCA_036833655.1 Anaerolineales bacterium
CCGGTCTTTTGCGGGTTATTCATGAGAACTGGGGGCGCTATGATGCGTTGCCCAGCGGGCACGTTTATATCACAACGCTGTTAGCTCTGTTTTATGGTCGCTGGTATCCCCACTATAGACCGGTGTGGTTGGCGATCCTCGCCATTGTTTCGTTATCCACTCTGTTTACGGGCCAGCACTACATCCTCGATGTGATTGGCGGCCTGCTCCTTGGGCTGGCGGGTTATAACTTCGGCCTGTGGTGGACGGGCTTCCACCCGATGCAAAGACGCTCAAGCAAACGAGTGCCCTCCTCTTCCTCTGTGAGCTGAACCAGGCGGAGCAAATTTCCTCTATAATCCAGATCATGGAACCAATCAAGATCACCCGCCCGAAATTTCCACCTGGGTACGTGGACAGACCCGTCTCTTACCTGACCTGGGACTGGGTTGCCGCGCAGCTTACCGAATCCAGGCACTACTGGCTGTGCTCTGTCCGCCCGCCAACGGACGAGGCGCCGTTGGGACGCCCCCATGCCGTCCCGCGCTGGGCAGTCTTCGTGGACGGCCGGATCTACTATGACGGCAGCCCGGAAACCCGGCATAACCGCAATATTGAAGTCAACCCATACGTTTCCGTGCATCTGGAGAGCGGCGTCGAAGCGATCATGCTGGAAGGCACATCCGGACCCGCGGGAAAACCTTCGCCGGAATTGGCACGGAGGCTCTCCGAAGCCTACAAGAGAAAATACGCAGAGCTTGGCTACGCGCCGGAACCCGACTCGTGGGACGAAGGCGGTCTGTATGTCTTTACCCCGCGCCAGTGTATTGCCTGGTCGAAGTTCAACGAAGACCCAACCAAATTCATCTTTGAGGACGAGAACCAGTATGATCGTTAGAATGTGGCATGGCACCGTACCGGCCGCCAAAGCCGGGGAATACCGCGAATTCCTGAAGGCACGCGCCATCCCCGATTACGAGTCTGTGGAAGGCAATATGAGCGTCCACATCCTCGAGCGGAGCGAAGGAGCCATCACCCATTTTGTGACCCTTACCTTCTGGAAGAACATGGATGCGGTTCGAGCATTTGCTGGCGAGGATGTAGCCGCCGCGAAGTATTACCCCGAAGATAAAGACTTTCTGATTGAGATGGAGCCTGCGGTTGTGCATTATGAGGTGGTCGGACACTCGTAGGACCGGGACCGGCAACGAATAGCCCGGATTTCACATCCCGGCTATTGTATTGATCCATCCTCCATCCAACGGTTGGATATGTCAGAGCTCAAGGCCGGCAAGAGAACCTTCCCCCGCGCCTGCTCGCTTTGCCCACTCTAATTTGTGCACAGCGCCCATCTTCTCAAAGATCTGGATGGCGCGCTCAAAGTGCTCACGGCAGACAGCCGGGTCATCCCGTAAATGAGATCCCAGCTTCACGTGGAGCAGGCCTTCCTCGAAGAGCAGCTTGTGCTTACGCGCGGCTTCCAGACCCAGGCGCCAGGATTTTACAGCCAGCTGCGGCTTACCGGTCAGCTCCTCGTACCAGCCTCCGTAATAGCGATCGTAAGCCTGACCGATGGGGAACACTTTGCGATAGGCGTGCAGAAGCTTCATCCCGCGTTCCGCCAGCAGCTTGTAGCGATCCGGATTAATACCCGCCTCCGGATCCCGCAGTGCCTTTTCCCACAGCGCAAAATAGACCTGTGAGATCGCCGAGAAGCCGATATCCAGAGAATAGACGGTGGGAGAGATATCCGTCGCCAGTTCGAGTACGCGCTCGCCATAGCTCAATGCTTTTTCATCCTGGCCCAAATGCCAGTGAGCCAGCGCAAGCTGTCCGTAGATACTGATCAGCGAAGCCAGATTAGGGAGCTCTGCCAGGATCTGCAGCGCCTCTTCCAGCATGGGGACCGCCTCGGCTTCTTTTCCCTGACGGATCTGAATCGCCGCCACGCCGAATAAACCCCAGCAGACCTGCAAGGGATTGCGTCGCTGGCGTGCATCTTCCAGCAACCCGTTCAGCACGCGCGCTGCATAGGTGAGATCGCCCGAGATCAGGGCGCTCTCGCCCAGCACATCCATGCTATCGCCCCATTGACGATAATCGCCGATCTGCTCACAAAGCACTCGCGCCCTCTCCGCCCGCGGACGGATCTCCTCCCATTTTCCGATGGAGATTTGATAGACGCTCGTCACCACCTGCACCGTGATCAGGTTAGCAGGTTGATTAACCTCCTCTGCAATCAACAGAGCACGGTTCACATAGATATCTGCCAGCGAATGCAATTGGGCAAACCCGGCCAGAACTGCCATCGCGGAGTACGAGGATGCCAGCTCGGGAGAGGAACCCGCCCGCTCGGCAATGTTCACAAAGCGCAGGATGCAATACACCACCGGGAGCTGCTCCTGAGAATAGAAGTAGTACCTCCCCATGAGCTCGAAGAGACGCGCGACCTCTTTCGAGAGCTCACGCTCCTTTCCGTGTCTCGATCCAATGAAGCGTTTGGGGAAATAGCGGTGGAAACCCTGGCGCACAATTTCCTGCAGGACGCCGAGCACAAGCTGAAAGTTCGATTTGGGGATGGGAAATCCCAGAAGCTCGAGCGCCTGACGAACCTGACGCTCGCAATCGGGCAGCGAGCCCAGCCCATAGTGAGCCAATCCGATCCGGCTGTGCCAGCGCGCCCGGCGGATCTTGCGCTCTTCTGGTTCCTGGACCACTTCCGGTGCTGGCAGCTTCTCGTCCAGAGCAAGCGCCTGGCTGAAAAACTGGATCGCTTCCTTGTTGGCATAGTTCTGCAAGGCTTGCTCGCCAGCTTTCTCGAGATACTCGATCGCCTTTTGCAGGGCATGCTCATCCTGCACAGATTCAGACGTCTCGGCTGCCTGGGACCAGTGATGAGCGAGCAAGATATAGTAAGCTTCCAGGTTCTTGGCGTGATTCTTTTCGATCCACTCTGCCACAGCCTGGTGCAGCTGCCGACGCTGTGAGAACAGCATCAGGTTGTACGCCACTTCCCGCGTGACTGCATGCTTGAAAATGTAGGCAAGATCCGGACCCTCAGACTCGATCAGCGTCAGGCTCAGGCGGGTCAGCGTCTGCATACACTCGGAAAGAGCCGCCCGGTCCGCCTCGATGGGATGGATCGCCTGCAGCACGCGGAACGCAAAGATGCGCCCGATCACGCTGGCAACCTTGAGGGTCAGCTGCTGGGATGGGTTGAGACTGTCGATGCGGTTGGTAATGGCAGCCTGCAGCGTGTCGGGCAGCGCCAGATCCTCAAAATCCATAAAGCGGGAGTACAGCTTGCACTCCTGATTTTCAATCACCAGGACCCCTGAGTCGCGCATGGCGTAAGCAAGCTCCTCGGCAAAGAACGGATGGCCTTCCGATTTTTCGCGGATCAGCCTGCCCACCAGCGGTGGCACCGACTTGACGCCCAGGCGCTGGCAGACGAGCGCTTCCACATCGTCCAGGGTCATCGCTTCGAGCTTCACCAGCTGTGTACCCGGCATATCAAGGATGTCTTTGTACTGCACAGGGACCGGGTCTGTCAGTGGGCGTGTGTTCAATGCCAGGAAAAGGGGTCGCACTTTTTGCTGCACATCCACGAGCAGCGTCCAGGACGCCGAGTCGAACCAGTGCAGATCCTCGAGCACCACCAGCAGGGGCGATTGGATCGCCTCGTAGGCGAGCA
>DAITPI010000473.1:0-3673 GCA_036833655.1 Anaerolineales bacterium
GCCCGGGGCAATTCCTGCCAGGGCAGGCGGTGTGCTGAACGGTCACTTTCTTCAAAGCCGGGTCGCGGCTGTCGATCCGCACAAGACAGTGTCCTGATGTGGCAAACGAAAACGCTCCTTTCCGGGAGCGTTTTGGTGTATGCGCATATTTGAGGTCAGATCGGTTTTTCGAGCACGTAGGTGTCACGCCGGTGAAGTGCAATTGCCTCCGGCAGGTCGCGGGCGAGGGGTTTGTCCCCTAGCTCATATCCCTGGGTACATTCGACAGGCTGTGCGCAGGGTGGCGGGATCTCACGGGTTGTCCGGTTACAGGTCATAATAGTCATCTTCTCAAGTCAGGTATAATTATCGAATGGCAGGTACATTACCCACAAATTTGAAGGTAGATCGTGGCGCATTTTCCATCGGTTCCTTAACTGAGCCGTCCGATGAAAAAGCGTATTGGCTCGCCCGCACCCCGGCTGAACGACTGCAGCAGGTGGAAATCCTTCGAAGGATCAATTATGGACATCGAGCTACCGTTCGACTTCAAAGAGTTCTTGAGATTACTGAACGAGAACGGAGTTAGGTATCTGCTGATCGGGGGTTATGCAGTTGGGTATCATGGCTATCCCCGTGCCACAAATGACATGGATATCTGGGTTGCTACTCATCCAGAGAATGCTCAAAAAGTGGTCGATGCATTGAAGGATTTCGGATTTGACCAGCCCGAGCTTACTCCTGAGCTTTTCCTCCAGCAAAACAAGATCATCCGAATGGGACATCCGCCGATGCGCCTTGAGATTTCTACAGGCATTTCAGGGGTGGAGTTTGAGGAGTGTTACGCCAGCCGGATCATCGATGATATCGATGGTATAAGCGTCAATCTTATCGATTTACCTCACCTGAAAGCGAACAAGAAGGCTGCGGGTCGTTTGAAAGATCTGGCTGATCTCGAAAATCTCCCCTGAATTTATTCAATTGATCTACCGATGAACCTGTAGACAGAATGAAATCACATTCGGCTGCAGAATATCACCCTCTTCAGCGACGGGTCGCGGTATTCGCTCTTTCCGCTGGTTTTGCCATCGCTTCCAGTCACGTCATGAAGGATCTCTGGTGTTCCACGCAGAAGCCGTGGAAACCGCTTATTTTATAATCCCTCTGTCATCCAGGAATTCAACAGGATCTTGACCCTTCCCATGCTCCCACATCAGGGAAAAGAACCAGATCCCGCTCTCGCCGATCCAGAAATCTGCCGGGGTGAAGGTCATTTTTGAATCTTCGGGCTTTCTGTCACTTTCGGGGGTATATTCCGCCTGCCAGCCAAAGATCTCTCCCTGCCAGTGTTTGCCAAGGGAATGCAGATGATTTGCAAAGGATTTGACTTCCTTGAGAGCCGGCACAGCCAGAGGAAGGATGGATTCGTAGTCCGCGTGGGCGGGAATTTTCGGTTTAACCGTTAGCATGTTTGCTTTTCTCACCAGAATTTCGCCTCATTTCCTTCTTTGGTGACATGGACATGAGGCGGCTCATGAGCCAGGTCTGCTTCATAGAAAACGAGTATACCCGGAATGAGGAAACACGAAAACGCTCCTTTCCGGGAGCGTTTTGGTGTGCTGTTGAAGTTGGATCTGTTTCTCGGGCACGTACCTGTCACACAGATGAGGCGTTACTGCCTCCGGCAGGTCATGGGCGAGGAGCTTGCGAAGCCCGTATCGTCCAGCCCCTATCCCTGGCCGCTTAGCGCCTGCGGAGGAGCCTGGCGATCGCACGCACCACGATCGCCACCACGGCAACCTTGACGATGGATTTGACCACCTCCGGCACCTGTCCCCACGGACCATAGGGACCCCAGATCTCCGGCGGGAAGAGGCGCCGCCAGAAGTAACGGTACAGATATTTGCGCCACCAGCACCAGTGGAAGTAACGCCTGACCTTCGGTGCGGCGTCCAGGCAGAACGCCACCAGGCCCGCGTCTATATCGAGGATGATCTTCTCCATTTCGGCCCAGTCGGGAAAGAACGTGTGCGTCCTGTTGAACTCGATCACGTAGCCGAGAACCTTCTGCCTGGAGGGGTCGGCGTAATAGCGGCTGAAGGCCCAGTCGTCGCTCGCCCCGGAGGTGGGATAGGTCACCCAGCCGGGCAGGAAGAAGGACTGCGCCACGGTATAGGAATGGCCGCGCACGCCGGCGATGGCGCTTTTCATCACGTTGCCCACCGCCTGCAGGCTGCCAAGGTCCGGCGTCGTGATGAACTCACGGTAGGTGTCGCCCTGCAGTCCACGCTGCCCGTTCCAGAAGGAGCTCAGGAAGTTCATGCCGGGCGTCGTCGACTGGTTCTCGTCATCTCCCCAGGGATGCAGGATATCGCCGCCGTACGAATGGATGTCGATGAAGCGGCTGATCTCGGGGAACTTCTGGAACAGCCAGCGAACGTTCTGGGTCTCTGCCTCCGAAAATGGGCCTGTGCCATGGAACAGGTCGCTGGCAGGATCATTGGAGGCAAGCGTACCGGCGGATACAGCGCCCGGGGCAAACGCCACGGGGAAGTTCCATAGAAAGTCGTAGTTACGGTTCACGTCCACGCCGATGCGGCTGGCGATACCGCCGCTGCTCGCGGGGTTCCGGTTCTTGCGCCACATGGAGTAGACCGTCTGGCTGTAGTGGCGCCCATCCGGATTGAGATCCGGCAAGACGATCAGGTCCACCCCATCCAGGATCTGCTGGAGCTGCGCGGCGCTGAACGAGGTCCCGCCGTAGACCAGCCCCGTGCCAAGGGACCACGCTTCCAGCAGGTCCGCCACAAGGTTGATGCAGATGTCCGGTCCGCCCCACTCCCGCGCGTGCGTCCCGCTGACGAGCAGCACGGTCCGGCGATAACACTGCCGGCTGCCGATGCGGAGGGCGTGGCTCTGGCGCCCCTCGGCGGTGAAGAAGGGCAAGGGGATCAGCTCTGCCAGCGTGGGATACGCCGAGGCGAGCCCGGCCAGAGCCGATTCGATCTCGACAACGTTTAGGAATGTCATCGTCGCGGCCCTCCGGGCTTACGGCCCAGTCCACGCGGCGTCACCCGGCCACCCTGGAAGCGGTCGCCGACCCCCACTTCCTTCTGACGTTCGCGCCCCAACGCGGAAACGTTCTCTCCGCGTTCCACCCGATAACCAGCCGCCTCGAGCTGGCGAATGCGCTCCTCAGAAGCAAAAGCCTGCAGGGTCCCTGTCCCATCCGGGTTCATTTCAATGTGCGGCCGGCAGCCGAGGTCCAGAGGATACTTCTCCATCAGGGTTGCGAAGTCGTCCTGGGTGACGGTGATCTGCACCTCGAACAGATCGGGCAGCTGCTCGTCGTCCTGTCCGGGCAGGTTCGGGTCGCGCGGACCCGGTTCATCATTCAGCATATGCACCTTCCTTTGCTACCTTTCAAGAAGTTCATGGTACAGCAAACAAAGCTTGAATTCGTGAATCGAAGCGTTCTCCTGAGGTTGTGTGGTGTTTGGTGGGGAGAAAAACGTCGAGCGTGACGGGTCGATTTATTATCGCGCAAACGGGAGGCGCGAGTCAATGAGTAATCCGGGGCATGCGCGAAGTCCCCGACGGCGCAGCGCAATTGGCCAGGAGACTTTGCCTGTGGAACAGATGCAGTCCGCGCATCGCTCAAGTCGACAATCAACGCTTCGTCAGCCGCCTGCGC
>DAITPI010000474.1:0-3671 GCA_036833655.1 Anaerolineales bacterium
CAATGTGTAGATGGGCTTCCCGATCTGATACAGCCACTCGACCAGCCAGCCAGCCAAGCCGAAGAGCATCGCGCCGGCAGCGGCAGCCAGGATCACATTGATGGTTTTCACGCTGGCTGGATTTCCCCTTTCTGCCGCACGCTGGCCAATACGTCCAAGCGTACTGCCCGGCAAGCCGCCTGCCGCGAGGGCGCCCAATGCCGGGGTTGTAATCCGCCGGATATCACTGAACCACGCCCGTTCGGGTAGAAGTTAAAGCCCTCCACGGTGACCGTTTCCCCCGGCTCGGCGCAGGATGGCGCGACGATGGCGTACGGTCCAGATGGATCCGGCGCGGGAAGCTCGGGAACAGTTCCGTCAGCAGGACAAGTGACATCGACCGGCGCCGTGAACTGCTGTGACTCCTGCTCGTAGGCAAGAATATCAGGTTGTGCCAGGGCACGCATCACCCGCACGAGACTGGTCTGCCGCTGCTCGCTGCGAAGCTCCTCCAGGTCAATGCTCGTAATCTCAAAGCCATAGGCATAGATGACCAGCACCAGCAAGACAGCCTATTAGAGATTTAGACAAGTGACTTGAGATTAGAAAAGAAAGCTGTGCTTTTACTTCACCAGCGTTGTCAAATCCACCCCCGATTCGGAGACATAGGTGCGAAAGTCCTCGTAGTAGCCATCGTTTACGGCTTCCAGCTGGTCGATATCATAAAGAGTCTTGAAAGCAGCTTTGCCCGCCTCGGTCTGCAGGATGGCGGGGATCAGCCCGGCAAAAAGATCGCGCATTCCCTCGGGCATGCTCGTGGAGATTGCCAGCACATCATAGGGAATGATCGCAGGGATACGCCAGACGACGATCACTTGCTCGATCAGGTCCGGGAATTCATCCTCGAGGGACGGAAACTTGCGTGCGTCGATGTACGTGGCGCCGAAGTCACAGATGCCGCTGGCATAAAGCGAACGCACCACGGTGGGCTGGCCCTCTACAAAAGCAGCCGGCTTGGTCACGATCTGGTTCGCGTGGAGATACCCCAGCGGAATCACATATCCAGACGGCGAGGTCTCGTCGCTCCAGCACGGCTTCTTATCGTTGAATTGCTCCAGGGCGGCGGCAGCATCTTCGGTCAGGTTCTCACCGGTCCCCTCATCGAAATAGGAGGTAAAGCCGCCGCGCCGCGAGGCAAGGAATTGCGCGCCGTATTTGCCCTCTTCTTCCTTCATGACTGCATAAGCGGCCCGCACCAGACCGCGCTGATATGCCAGCTCGTAGGCATACGGATCGAGCACCACAATGTGTGCATTTCCCTTGCCCAGGGCATCCACGAGCGCGCTATAGGAGTCGGGGATGACCGTAACAACGGTATACCCGGTTCGTTCCGTAAATTGGGAGGCGATGATCTTTGCAGCATCGATCTGTTCCTGCGAGCTTCCGTTCCGGGAAGGAGGCAGGGCCAGGATCACCGGATTTTCGGCGCGACCGAGTTCCACGGTTGGAAAAGGCGGAGGGGCGGTATCGGTGGGCGTTACAGCGGCAGAGGTGGCTGTCTGCGTGGCGGTTGCCGTCGCCTCAGCAAAGCCGATCCTGGGCAAATTGCAATTTGCCAGGAGCAACGTGGTTAACAGCAGAAGTAGCGAGAGGAAGCGCTTGTAATTCACGGTTCGTGTATGCGATTATAATACTTGCATGAGAAACAACAGCTTGCTCTCTATATTGGTAATTGGCGTCGTCATTGTAGCCGCTTATTTTATCGTGCAAACCATCCGTGAATCGGCGCAAGCGGCGACCGCGCCGTTCCAGCAGGTTAACCAGGCGAATCAGGCGTTACAAACGCAGGTCTCGAACCTGTTGAATCCAACCCCCACGATCATTCCGGATCCGGTCACGTACATCAACGAAGTCCGCGCGCTGGCGCGCTTGGAGACGATTCAATACAGCGTAGAGAAAGTAATCACCGGCGAAACGGGCGGCGGTACATTCCAGACCCTGTTTGGGGACAAGATCCTGTTTGTGGGACACGGCACGGTAATTGCCGGCATCGATATGCAGAAATTACAGCCCGAAGATATGCGCTTCGAAAACGGCGTCCTGACCGTAAAACTACCCCCAGCAGAAGTCTTTATCGCCACACTCGATAACGAAAAGTCCTATGTGTATGATCGCGATACCGGCCTGCTTGCCAAGCCGGATGTCAACCTGGAAACGCTCGTGCGCCAGAATGCGGAACAGGAGATCCTCAAAGCGGCACTGGAGGATGGGATCCTGGAGCAAGCGCAGCTGAATGCAGAGGCTTATCTCTTCAAGTTCTTTGCCGCGCTTGGTTATCCTAATACGATCTTTGTCAGCGATCAGGGATAATTAAAGTCTGGAGACTTTGGGATCACAATGACCGGGGTCGTCGACTCCTCTACAGATCTATACGCGCTCCGTCCACGATGGGTGCGCGTATTTTTCTCTAACCAGATCCTCAGCCCGACTCACCTCGGAAGGCGATAGCTCCCCTCGCTCAAAACAAACCCCGAGCTGGGTCTGGAATCCCTCGACAAATGCCTCGGCAGCCGCTTCCCAGCGGATCGCGCCTCCGAGAGCGGTTTCTACGGTGGTGGCACGGTTCAGCAGCCGCGCAGCTGCCTCCTGGCGTGTGCTCTCCGTCTCGAAGACCAGCGCCTGGCAGATGCGGGTGAGATCGCCCGTGAGGGGCAGCGATCCATGCTGGAGCACACCTTCTTTTTTTCGGGCCTGCGCGGAGCCGATCAGCTTTTTTCCGCCTATTGTGATCTCGTAGGTGGAGGGCACCTCGAAGCAGACCGGGTTAGGAATGGCAGGATCGCCTGTCTTGCCCTCCTGGATCTCCACCGGCAGCCCCAGCCTGTGGAGCGCCATCAGCAACGCCCGGGCGAGGCGGTTATAGCTTTCGAGCACACCGCCTGCGAGCACCGGCTCCTCGGCGCTGCCGGTCACTGAATAGGTCAGCTCGTCGGTATGCAGGATGGCACGCCCCCCCGTGAGGCGCCGGACCACCTCCCAGCCCCGATCCCGGAGGCGAGCAGTGTTTACATCTGCAAAGGGCTGGGCATGTCCCAGGGAGAGACAAGCCGGGTCCCACGCGTACAACCTCAGGGTTGGCAAGACTTCGCCTCTCCCGGTCTGTTCCAGAATGGCTTCATCGACAGCCATATTCCACGCGCCATTCCTGGCGGGGTGGATCAATAATCTCCAGGTATCCATAGGGATATTGTACCCAATGTGCATATCGCTCGTGTATTTCAAGTCTGGCGCCGTGGTCTGTAACTGAATGGCAACAAATGGGCTTGAGTTTTGAACAAATAAAACTGTATAATCAGGGAGACAGGACAGATCAAGCTGCTCTTGAGGGACCAGTTTGATGCATCAATGACTGCATTTCTCCCCTCGTCCGGCCTCCACAAACTCTCCTTTTGCGTGAACCCACCGCTGCCTATTCCATACCCGGCGGTGTATTTTGCCTGGGAGCACGAAAAGAAGGTTCTTCCGTTTCTGCCGTGAAGGGCTGGCAGATTTAGGGGTGAGAGCGTGCGTACGCACGCTCTCACCCCTAAATCTGGGTATCTGTCATGGAGAATCCTGGAGAGCCGAAAAGAATTCATTTCTTAGAAAAAGATTATAATGATTATCGAAGCGATCGATGGAGCAACGGGGAA
>DAITPI010000475.1:0-3662 GCA_036833655.1 Anaerolineales bacterium
GACCATCGAAACCGCATTGACTCGTCACCAGCTGGAGAGAAAGCTGAATGAGAGCCGGCAGTGGCTGAACACTACGTTGACCAGCATTGGGGACGGCGTCATTGCTACCGATGAGAACGGCCTGGTGCGCTTCATCAATCCGGCAGCCATCGAGCTGACGGGCTGGCAACATCTCGACGCGATCGGCAAACCGCTTCACGAAGTCTTCGCCCTTGCTAGCGACGTTGCCAGCAAGAACCTGGCGCTCAGCGCTGTACAGGAGAGGGGCCGCCATGATTTCGAAGAGACACTGCTTTCCCGGCACGGGATTTCCGTACCGGTCGAGGCGAATGCCACGCTCATCACCGGGGAAAAGGACCAGGCGCTCGGCATGGTGCTGGTGTTCCGGGATATAACCGAGCAGCGAAACGCAATCCTGGAGATCCAGCGCCAGGCAGAGCGGTCCGAGACGCTGTTGCAGGTGGCATCGCAGATCAACAGCGAGGTCGAGCTTGCTACCGTCCTCAAGAATATCTGCGAAGCTGCGACGCGAACGCTCAAAAGCCTGGGTTCCGCGATCTTGCTCAAGGACACCAAGCGCGACGTCTACCGGATTGTGACCGTCACCGGCGACAGTCGCCTGGTGGAGGGTTACCAGGGCGCACAGTTCGAGGCGCCGATCGCCGCTTTCCAGGCATGGATGGGGCTGGCCGATCCGGTGGAATTGCTCATCGATGCCCAGTTCTACCCGGATACCGATTCGGTGCGGAGGTTCGAGGAGCTAGAGATCCGGACGGTTGCCATGGTTCCGCTGGTCCGTTACGGAAACATGATTGGCATCCTGCTCTCCTTCTTCACCTCAGAGCTGGCTTCCCTGCCCGAAGACGAGACAAAGCTGATCAAGGGCCTTGCGGACCAGGCCGGAATTGCCATCGCCAATGCGTCTTCCTTCGAGCAGGTGCGCGCCAGCCGCGAGCGGCAACAATTCCTGGCGCGCAAGCTGGTCAAAGTTCAGGAGGATGAGCGGCGCAGTCTGGCGCGAGAGCTCCATGACGAGGTTGGCCAGATGCTCACCGGGCTCCAGTTCACCATCAAATCCTCGATGTCGAACTCCAACGAGGAACAGCGAAACAGGCTCGATCAGGCGCAGATCATTATCAGTGCCATTATTTCCCAGATCCGGGAACTATCCATCAATCTGCGTCCCAGCCTTCTCGATGACCTGGGCATCTTTCCCACGCTCGAGTGGTATTTCAATCGGTATGAAGCCAAGACCGGTATTGAAGTGGATTTCCAGCATGAGAACCTGGAGCAGCGCTTCAATACGGACCTGGAAACGGCGGCCTTCCGGATTGTTCAGGAGGCGTTGACGAATGTTGCGCGCTATGCCGAAGCGGTGCATGTAGACGTGAGAATGATCGTCCGGGATTCGGTGCTGCAGATCGAGATCCGAGATGAGGGCCGCGGGTTCGACCCGGGTGCATTGGGCAGAAACCAATCTCTGGGGATCGAGGGGATGCGCGAGCGGGCGTACGTTCTCGGCGGTCTGCTGGAGATCCAGTCCGAGCCCGGGAAGGGCACCCGCGTCCAGGCCTCTCTCCCGATCTCTGGTCACATAGAAAGAAGGGTCCATGAACGTGAGCGTCCTGCTGGCAGATGATCATCCCTTCGTGCGCCGCGGCATCCGCAACCTCCTGGACGCCGAGACGGACCTGTCCGTGGTGGGCGAAGCGGAGGATGGTGTGCAGGTGGTCCAGCTGGCGGAAAGGTTCCGGCCGGATATCCTGGTGGTCGATCTCATGATGCCGAACCTGAATGGTCTGGAAGTCCTGAAACAGGTGCGGCATCGCTCTCCAAAGACCCGCATGGTGGTCCTTTCGATGCAGAGCGCCGAGCCGTATGTGGTGGAAGCGTTTCGCTCGGGCGCCACTGGATACGTGCTCAAAGATAGCGCCCCCGACGAGCTGATCTACGCCATTCGCCAGGCACTGATCGATGTTCGCTATCTGAGTCCCAAGCTGCCGGAGCGGCTAGTTATCGCAATGACAGAACCCGCAGGCAAAGCGGAACCGGATGCTTATGAAAACCTGACAGACCGGGAACGGGAGGTCTTCCAGATGGCCGCCGAGGGCAAGACAGCTGCCGAGATCGCGAGGATCCTTTCCATCAGCCCACGAACGGCCGAGCTGCACCGCGGCCGGATGATGGGTAAGCTGGGATTGCGCAGCCAGACAGATCTGGTGCGTTACGCCGTCAAGCGCGGAATTGTGCCTCTAGATGCGTAACTATCGATCGAATACTGCCTCTTCCAGGTTCTCAGATGTGATAAATGCTCCTATGGGACCTTTTCTATTTCCAGACCTCTCATTACGAAATTGCAACAATTGACGGCGAAATATACGTACTGTTACGTATTCTACAATGACCCGCCCTGGAGGAAAATGTATTTGGTAATCATGTCCTTGTAGGACTCATCTTGCAGAATCAGGCGTTTTCGAGTTTTTGACCCTGTGCATCGATTTCACCGTACTGCTGATGGGAGCACTCACCGCTATGCTGTGGTCGCGCAGCCCGTTCGTATCGGTCCGGAACATCCGGCCGCTCTACTTGCTCTAGGATGCGCCGCGTGTACCCGCCCTGAAGCGTCAGTTGGAAGAGATGAAAAAGGTGAGCGGTCCGTTGCGATGTTCCGCAAACGTAGATTGAAAATGAAATGACCAAGGCTTTTCATCGTCGGTTCGCAGAGATAGCTGTAAGATGGAAATCTCGAGGCCTGGTCGGTTGAGCAACAATTGTATGGATAAACCCTTTGCCCTGATCGTCGAGGAAGATCGTATTGCTGCCGGATTGTTCCGCCACGCCTTAAATATCGCTGGCTTTGAATGCGAGACGGTTTCTGACGGCCGCATGTTCTGGGGTCGCCTTGCCAAATGCCAGCCCTGGCTCCTGATCCTGGATCTGGACATGCCTGGAATATCTGGCAGCCAGATCCTGGAAATGATGCGCGACGATGACGCGTTCCGTCAAATCAAGGTGATTGCTGTCACCTCATATTCACAGATTGCAGAAAGTCTGACGGTCGAGCCCGACCTGTTGCTATTCAAGCCGGTGGGTATGGAACAGGTTGCAGATTTCATCGCCAGATTCCAGCTCAAGCTGAGATATCAGACCACGATTCCGATGCTCGGGGAGCCCTGGGACAGGGTCACAGGCCTGTACAATCAGTCATTTTTTACCGACCGCCTGGAAACGGCGCTCGCAGAAGCAAAGGAGACCGGCCGCTACTCGTTTGCGGTGCTGAGCATCAGCATCGACGAGCATAACCGCGTCAAGGAACAACTGGACATCAGGAGCTGGATCGCTGCCTTACGCGAGGCCGCCGAAAGCCTCAAGCTTGCCGCACGTCCGACCGACACGGTCGCAAGATTTGACCAGGACAATTTCTATATCCTGATCGAGAATATCCCGGATGCCAACGTGCTGACAATGATTACAGCTCGTATCCATCAGAAACTGGAGAGCAGACTTGCCACGCTTGGCTGCAGGATGCAATTCCCGATCCGAATTCGTGTGGTCCTCGCAGACCGCAGATTCAAAAGCGGCAGTGAGATCCTGCAAGAGGCTGAGACCGCGCGTGAGTTTCAGAGCACGCGGGATGCACTCTTCGCGTTCGCAATGAGCAA
>DAITPI010000476.1:0-3636 GCA_036833655.1 Anaerolineales bacterium
GACCGTCTGGGGCTACGCCATCACTTGCCACAAGAGCCAAGGCTCGCAGTGGGAAAACGTCATCGTCTACGACGACGGGCTAGGCCGCACCGCAGAGGACAGAGCCCGCTGGCTTTACACCGCGATCACGCGTGCTCGGGAGTTGTGCGTGCTGGCAGGCAGCCGGCGCGCCATTAGCATAGCAGTCCGAAATAACAAAGTGGCGCAGCGCTTTACCGCCCTGGAATGGCGGCTGGCAATAAGCTCGGGGAATATTTAATCTAAACAAGCTCTTCGCCCAGCCTTGATCAACGCCATTTGTTCTTCCACTTTTTCCTGAGCACCCTTCGTTGCTGGCTGGCATGAAGAACAGGGAAAAAGAAATCACGCAGGATTCGAACAATTCGATCCATGGTGATTACATTTTCGTCTCGCAGCTTTCTCAAAAAGGCATTCCATTGATGCTTTTTGTTTTTCGCGAACTCGTCGGAGAAGAGAACATGCTTTTCTGTGGGCAATTCAGTGCCGCGGTTGTGAAATGTTCTTTGAATAGCAGTTTGAATTACCGTGCCGTCAAATTCAAAATGAGTGACCAGCATCCAGATATCATAGAAATCCTTCATGCGACTGTTTGCCATCCCCAGTACCGTCATGGCTTGGAACTTCTCAGCTATCACGGTCTCTGCCGGGTATCCGTACAGTTGAGGAGCGGGAAGATCGAGGATAGTCGGATAATCAAGTTTTTCCGGTGCCGGTGTAATTATGTCCGCGAAGCCAATATCAATCTGGATGGGGAGCCGAGTTTTGCCGAGTCGAGCGGACATGGTGATACGGATGCCTTCATACTCGGACTCCTCTTTGATACGTTCACCCCGAGTTTGAACGGGGTCGAATTCTAGCCCATCGGGTTCGGTGTTCAACTTGCAGAGATCTTGAAAGATTTTCAGAATCGGATCAATCGTATTCTGCGTATGCCCCAGCAGGTCAATATCACGGGTCGGGCGCAGACTTGTCAATCCCCAGGCATTGAACATCAAGGCGCCTTTCAGAGTGAACAATTCTGAATAACCAGAAATGGAAAGCCGATAGAGTAGGCGTTCCATGGCGTAGTATTGAAGCAATTCATTTAGAGTACGTCCAGATTGATGGGCCTTGTTCAAAAGCCTTTGGTGAACTAATGCTGGCAGGTTCCGCTTTTCAACGCTCATGCCAGTGCCTCAAGATACGGAAGCATAACTCTCTCCATGCGGTCCAGACGAGCGAACTGCTGGATTGCATTGGGAGTGGCTTTCTTTTGCCGTAGTCCTTCCCGCAAGGCTTCGAGGGCTACATCCATCCCGACGCTGTTTCGAAACTTGAAACAGTCTGCGATTGTTTTGGCAACACTATAGACTCGAATGTCTACATGATCGATCGCGTGTATTTCAATCCCCGCCGTGAAGGGCGTGGGGGAGATCCAATAAAATCGCGTTGGAGGATTTTTTATCCTTGGTTTTTCTGAATTTCTGGGCAAGGCGATATGCACTTCGTGTGGAATCTGCGTAGTGATCTGATGGAAATACAGTGCAGAAGTCAGGCAGATAACTCCTTTCGGAACAAGTATGGAAACAATTGCCAGATCAGGATCACTCCACACTTGCTCGTTTGCCAGCCGATACAACCCGCGCCCTTCCTGGACAACAAGTCCCCGATCGCGCATCGCATAGAGCAGTCGCGGCTGAATTCCCTGCGCAAGGAGCTGGGACGATTTCATGACGCCTTTATTCTTCTGGAAGATCTTTAGTACATCTTGAACATTGTCATTCATCATAGAATTAACCTTACTTCTTTATAAGTAAGGTTAATTCTATTCAACTGGATGAAAATGTCAAGATGGGCTTTTCAGGCGTTGGTCTGCCACCGCTCGCCATGAGGCTCCCAGGGATAGGTGTACCTTCTGGAATGGCGGCTGGCAGGGAACCAGTGATTACACGATGCCTTTATTGCGGGTCAGATAGCCCAAGGCCTTCTGGCCATCCATAACGATCTCCAGGTGATAACCGGGGCGCTCTGCAGGGATGTGAATGACCTTGATGCAGTGGCTGGCATCTGTCGGTTCGGGGATAAACCTGTCGATCCGGTTTCTTGCCCCCTTGATGAATTCCCAGTTGAGGTGATCGCCGGGTTCCTCAGGATAGACGGCCAGAGGATAGATCTGCGACTCCACCAGGTCCTGGAAGAAATGGGTGCCATACGAGGGCTCGGCGTTGAAGCCGTTCTGGTTGCTGGCGACCTCCACCAGCACGCGGGTATTGAAGATGTCGGCGTACGTGACCGGCGCCCCCTGCATGGCATCCGATGAGCCCCAGCGACCAGGGCCGACCAGGATGAACATCTGGCCTTCCAGGGCGCTGTTGAGCTGTCCGATGCAACGCGCTACCTCGGCATAATCATCGGCACTATCGAGCTGGTAGTACGCTTCCGGGTCAACATAAATCATATATTCGATCTGGCTGACCCGGCCCTGAGGCACCATGCGCGTGCAGAGCAGGATCTTGTCCTGGGCTGGTAGATCTGCCGGCAGGGACTGGATCTCGCGACTTTCCGCGCTCCACTGGTTCTGGGGCCGGCATTGCAGAAGATGGAAATGGAGCGCCGGCCGGTCGGCTCCGGGCGTGAGTGAGACCGCAAATTCTATATCCACCGGCTGCTCGTATTCTTTCTGGAGCCGGCTCAAAACCGTCTTCATCAAAGGCACGAACTCGCCGCGCCGCAGGATGCTATCGAAGGTCAGGATCAGCTGCGAGGGGTCGAGGCTGCGCCCAATGGTCAGCGGCGGGCGGATCGTCTCGCCATCGTCCACCGAGACGAGCCAGCGCAGGGGATAGTAGTCCGGTCCCAGGACCGATGCGACGGGCAGCGTCCGCAGGCTGTTCTGCTCCAGGTCGATCGCATCCATGAAGTGCTGCGAATAGTAGCGGATGGCTTTGGGCGTCGATTCGGTGCGGAGCTGCGGATGGCTGAGGTTGACCATGCGCGGGTAATCGCCGGCGATGCGGTCCACGGCGCGGGTCCCCAGGCCCAGTACCAGGCGCATGAAGCCCTCCTCCCGCTTCAGGCGCGGGTTCCACACGATGGGACTGTAGCTATATGCCACCCCTGCCAGTGCCGGGAAGAAGTACTGCCGGTGCCGGCCTCCCTGCACCGCTTGCAGCAGGATCGCCATCCGCTCGTCATAGTCGATCAGGCCCACGCGACGGCGATACATGAGCGCATCCGGGCCGAAGACGCTGGCGTAGATCTGGCGGATAGCGCGGGTCAGGTCACGCAGATTCTCTTTGAGGGTCCCCTGGTTCGGGCAAAAGATGCTCAGGTATTTCCCGGCGAACGACATCCCAAAGTTATCCTCCAACAGGCTGGAGGAACGGACGATCAAAGGCGTGTCCCCTACCTCGCGCAGGATCTCGCGTAGCTGGTGGGCGATCTCCTCGGGGAAACGCGCCGACGCATATTTCTCCTGGATCTTCGGGTAGTCCGCGCGGATCTGCCCGGCGCTCTTGTATTTCTGGTTCAGGTATTCCAGCTGGTTGGCTGCCAGAAAATCGTAGAACACATCCGCGCCGATAAAGTAGGAGCTGGGCAGGCTGATCTTCTCGAAGATCTCGGGGGCGGTGTTCT
>DAITPI010000477.1:0-3636 GCA_036833655.1 Anaerolineales bacterium
CCGATGGCGCGCGAGATGGCGAGGATCGTCCCGGTCAGGATGCCCGGCATGGCGTTGGGCAGCACATGCGACCAGACGGTCTGCCACTTGGTTGCTCCGAGTCCATAACTGGCTTTGCGCAACGATTGGGGGACGGCGCGGATCGCCTCCTGGGCGTTGATAATGATGATCGGCAGCACGAGCAGTCCCAGCGTGAGTCCCGCCGCGAGCACGGTGCGTCCATTGGCTGTGGTTGGATCTACCACGCCAAAGACCTCACCACTTGTCAGGGGTTCGAGGGCCCGCACAAAAATGGCTAATCCCAGAATGCCATACACAATGGACGGAACGCCTGCCAGGTTGTTGATATTCGTGCGAATGAGACGGTTGAGCCAGTTGTCGGTGGCATATTCCTCGAGGTAAATGGCTGCACCAACCCCCAGGGGGAAGGCAAGCAGAATGGTGAACAGGATGGTCCACAGAGAGCCCAGAATAGCTGTGCGGACGCCGGCGGTAAGCGCTTCACTGGTCTGTGGACGGGAGACGAAATCGCTTGTGAACCACGAGACAAAACGCAGATGCGCGTTTGGGTAATCTTGCGCAACGGCGGCTCGGATCTCACTGGCATGGAGCAACGAGTCCCATAGCTGCCAGGATTTCTTGATGTCATACCTGACGATGCGCTCGAGGACCAGTTGATATACATTGGCGCGTGAGCGTTCGGCAAATGCCTGGTCACGCTCCAGCTTGTTGAAGGCTGCGCTGGAAAGATTGGATTGCAGCACGGTAATCAGCTGTGCCTTGCTTTGTCTCTCCAGCGGGACCCCATCCACAGCCAGCGTGGCAGGCTCTACTCCTGCTTCGAGCGCCACATACCCAAATGCTCCATTGACGATGTTGAACACCAATGTCGTGAGGGCAATGATGCCAACGATCGTGGATGCCCGGAGAATAGCGCGCCAGATCGCCCCCGTGCGACTACGCCCCTGGATATTGACATCGTAATTCGGATTCGCCAGTTTTTCTTTCATTCATACACCTCGCGGAAGCGCCGCACAAATCGCTGGCTGACAATATTCAACGTCAATGTAATGCAGAAAAGCAGCAGCCCGAGCGCAAAGATGCTGTTGTAGTCGATCGAGTCGTAGGACAGGTCCCCGCCCGAGATCCGGACGATATGACCGGTGATCGTTTCTGCACCCTTGAACGGGTTGAGCGTAAAGTTGGGTCCCGCGCCCGCCGCCACCGCGACGATCATAGTTTCGCCGATGGCGCGCGAGATGCCGATAATGACAGCAGCCGCAATTCCGGATAACGCAGCCGGCAGGACAACCTGCAGAGCGACTTCGAGGCGTGTCCCGCCGATGCCGTACGCCGCCTCCCGCAGGGAGCGTGGTACGGCGCTGAGGGCGTCCTCCGTCATGGACGTGATCAGGGGCAGGATCAGGATTCCCATCACCAGCCCGGCGGAAGCGGTGTTGTAAATCTCCACCACATCCTTCCCGAAGACCGAGCGCAGGAGTGGGGTCATGAACATCAAGGCGAAATAACCGTAGACAATTGTCGGGATCCCCGCCAGCACTTCGAGGATCGGCTTGAGGACGCTTCTGGCTTTGGGCGTGGCGTATTCGCTCAGGTAAATGGCAACTGCCAGGCCCAGTGGAATGGCGATCGACATGGCGATCAGGGTGGTCATCAGCGTTGCGGTGACCAGCGGCCAGATGCCGAAATTACCGGTGTGGGGCTGCCACTTCGTGCTGATCAGACTTTCCAGGATATTGACTTCAGGCATCTGGAAAAATAGCAAGGCCTCTTTCCCCAGCTCATAGACGATACCGAGCGTGGTAAAGATGGATACAAAACCGCTAAAAAATAACAAACCCTGAATGATCGTTTCCCCAATCCGTCGTCGCCCGCGCAGGTTCGTGTTCTTTTCTTGAAACGAAGCGGTAAGACTCAACTTTTTTTGTTCTTCCATCACATCTACTCCTTACAACAGCTTATCCTTTCCTCTTCAGTTGATTGAAGAGGAAAGGATTATTCTGAAGAAGCGAACTTTCAATTACCGATTATTCGCCGATTGCCGATTGCCAGGTGTCCAGACCTTCCTGCAGTTTCGCATCACTGACCGGGAAGTAACCGACATCCAGAATCTCGTTCTCAACATTCTTGAGGTAGAAGAGAATGAATGAGGCGACCTGGGGTTTTTCCTGCATAATCTGGGCATCCGAGTAGATGAACAACGGGCGGGCCAGGGGATATTTGCCAGATTCAGCTGCCTCGGCTGTGGGTTCCACACCTTCGACCGCGAGGATAGTGAGGCGGTCGGCATTTTCCTGATAGTAGGCATAGCCGAAATAGGCAATCGCATATTCACTGCCTTCCACACCCTGCACCAGGACATTGTCGTCCTCCGAGAACTGGATATTGGCGGCATTCAGGATGGTTTCCTCACCCTTGGCAAGATCAGCCTTGCCATCCGCACCCGGGTTGGCGGGTCCCATGACGGCTTCCACGAAGTAATCGAACGTACCGGAGTCAGTGCCAGGGCTGAAACGTTGGATCGGCTCGGCGGGCCATTCCGGGCGGACATCCGACCAGTTTGTCGCCGTTGAAAAGATCTTTGCCAGCTCCTCTTTGGTTACGTCGGTCAGCCAGGTGTTCTCTTTGCTAACCGTAATTGCCAGTGCATCGATGCCAACCTGGAAGCCAATCGGTGTACGGGCAGGGGAAAGAGCTGCGCAGCTCTCGATTTCACTGTCTTTGATCGGGCGTGAAGCGTTGGCGATATCCGTCTCCCCCGTCTTGCAGAAGCGCTCAAATCCCGCGCCGCTGCCGATCGAGTCGATGGTGAGATTGCCAGCAAAACCCTCTTCCTCGAAGCGCTGTTTCATGCGCTCGGAAAGCGGGAAGACCGTAGAGGATCCAGCGCTGACAATGTCACCGGAAACGGCGTCCGGTGCATACATCGCCAGGGGGTCTTCCACAGGAGCTTCCGTAGCGGTGGGTTCGGCGGGCGCCATGGTAGGCGCGGCAGCGGGAGCCTGGGGGGAATTGGCGCCGCCACAGGCGGCAAGCACGAAGCTCATAGCAATGAGTACAAACATGAACGAACGAACAGACTTGGTCATTTCTAGTTTTCTCCTTTTATTCTGTCAGGATGATAACAAGCACTCTTTAAGGGCAATGGAAGGATTGGTTAACATCTTGTTAAGAAAGATCAAAGTCCATGTGCCCGCCATTTTCTGCAAGGCAAGAGTTCGAAATACCCTGAATAGATGATGAAAAGCCACCTCGGATCAAGAGGTGGCTTTTGGTTGTATAGATTAGTCAAAATGTTTGAGTCAGCAAAACAAATTACGATGCCAGCAAGATCGTCCGTGCCGATTCGAGCCCATCGTAAATTGGAATGACCGCCGAAATGCCAGTGATCTCAAGTATGTTGCGCACTTCGGTGCGGGGGGCTGAGCAGGACCATCCGGCCGCCGCGGCTGGCAATGGATTTGGCGTTGAGCATCAACAAGCGGATTCCAATGGAGGCGAGAAATTCGACTTCCGAAAGATCCACGACGACACGGGCGTTTTCTCCAGTGCAATACGCTGCAAATCTGGTTTCAATCGCGTCTACACCAAGAATGTCCAGTGTGCCGATTAACT
>DAITPI010000478.1:0-3614 GCA_036833655.1 Anaerolineales bacterium
GGCGATGGGTCTTCTGATCGAAGTCTGTGCGGGCGCCCTGCGACAGGGATAGCAGCAGCTGCAGCCGGGTGGTGTCGTTCACTTCACGGGGCATGAGGTTATCGATATCATGCTGGATCTGACCGCTCGCGCCCACAAGCCGGTCACGGCGGCGCTGCAATGCCTGCTCTGCGGCCTCTGTGATCTTGTTTGCTGCGTCGTTCCAGTTGGAGATCTCGAACTTCTCGCCGAGCGGCTCGCCCAGGCGGTTCTGGACCGCGGCAATGGTGCGGGAGGCATACAGGACCGTCAGATTGGCAGACAGGAGATTGTGCAGATCTTCTTTAGCCTCTTCGGGGTCCTCGCCCAGGAGGCGCATCTGCTCGCCGGTCAGCCGCAGCTGCATGCCAAGCAGGCTGTTGATCTCCTCGATCATCTTCTGGGGACGCGGGCGCTCGGCATCCTCCAGATCGCGCAGACCTTCGAAATAGGCATTGAGTGCATCCTCGCGAGAATCCAACTGCGCTTCGAGCGCCTCTTCGGTCTTATCCACCAGGCTCTCGATCGCGCGCAGGTGATGGGCGTTCTCCGCTTCGATGGCGCGCGTGATCAGATCCAGCGTCCCCTGGCGAACATCGGCAGATTGATTCAACTCTTTCAGCAACAGGGACAAGCCGTAGCTGGGGAACAGGCGGTCGCCGCTCATGAACGGTGGCTGCACCTGCTCGAGCCAGGCGATCAACTTCCACGGACCTTCTTCATCCGTGAGACCTGTCTCCACGCGCTGGGTCACTTCCTCTTCGAGCATCTCCTCGATGTTGCCGCTTAGATCCTCTTTGACGAAAATGCGATCTCGCTGCCCGTAGATCTGAGCGCGCTGCTTGTTGAGCACATCGTCGTATTCGAGCAAGTGCTTGCGCACGTCAAAGTTCGCGCCCTCGATCCGGTGCTGGGACTGCTCGATGATATTCCCCACCAGCCGCACCTCGAGCGGCAAGGAGTCGTCCACCTTCAAGCGCTCCATCAGGCTGCTGACCTGTGAGCCGCCCTGCAGGCGCATCAAGTCGTCCTGGAGGGACAGGTAAAAACGTGACGAGCCCGGGTCACCCTGACGGGCAGCACGACCGCGCAGCTGGTTGTCGATCCGCCGCGCCTCATGCCGCTCAGAGCCGATCACATGCAGACCGCCCAGCTCCTTCACACGCTCCATATCCTCGAAATACTGCAAGAAGAGCTTCACCTCAGCGTCGTAAATGCCATAGTTCGACGGGTCCACATTCTTCAGCGCTTCACGACGTTCTTCCTGGGTCATGTCGAATGGATTCTCGTAGCCAGATCTGCCCAACACACGATTGACCGCGGCGATCACTTCCTCTGCCAGCTCGCCGCCAAGCTTGATGTCGACGCCGCGGCCTGCCATGTTTGTGGCGATCGTCACCGCGCCAAACGCGCCAGCCCCGGCAATGATCTGCGATTCCTCTGTGTGCTTGCGGGCATTCAAAACCTCGTGCGGGACACCGCCCTGCAGCACTTTCTTCAGGCGATCGACGTCCCTCTCCTCGAGCCGCAGGATCTCCAGTACCACCGGCAGGTTGGAGGCATCTTCAGGGTTGATATTTGTCAAGCCGTAGGGTTGGATGAACTTGCGCAGGGCATCGGGTGTGATCTTTTCAAGTGGCTCGTTGAACGGCTGCAGCTCGGGGATCAGGCGACCGTCCTCCTCGCGCTTGTTCGCTTCCATCCAGACGCGCCGCACCAGGGCAATTTGCATCAGCCGCCGGACCGGCTCTGCCTTGAGGCGATTGGAAAGCATCTCCGACGATTCCACCGAAGTGGTGCCGACCAGCATGGGACGTCCGCGCACGTGCTCGCGCACGATTTCCAGCACAATGGAGCGCAGCTTGGCTTCCACCGTCTTGTAGATCACATCCGGGTAATCTTTGCGGCGGTAGAACTGCGGCCTTTGTTCTTTGTCCTCGCGCTTCGCAAAATAGGCGTAGGTGTAGCCCTCCTCATCCTTCGCCTTCACTTCGGCCAGCTGAGCACTGCTCCCGAACGCCTGGTATTCCAGGTTTGCCGGGATGGGAACCACTTCGAGGTTGTAGATCTTGCTGAACTCTTCTGCTTCGGTGAGCGCCGTGCCGGTCATGCCCGCCAGCTTCTGGTACATGCGAAAGTAGTTCTGCAGCGTAATGGTCGCGTAGGTCACATTCTCGGGCTCGATCTTGACGCCCTCCTTGGCTTCTACGGCCTGGTGCAGACCATCGCTCCAGCGGCGACCGGGCATGAGGCGTCCGGTGAACTCGTCCACGATGACGACCTTGCCGCCCTGAACCAGATAGTCCTTGTTGCGATGAAAGACGAACTGGGCACGCAGAGCCTGTTCCAGGTGACCGCGCAGGCGCGCTTGTTCGGGCGTCACATCTTCGGGACGGTCCGGATCCATCAGAGGCTGGCCCAGCATCTGCTCGACGCGCGCCAGGCCCACTTCCGTGATGGAGACGTTGCGGTCCTTTTCGTTGAGCTCATAATCTTCGGCGCGGAGCTGTTTGACGACCTGCGCCATCTTGCCATACCACTCGAGATCGCCGGAAGCAGGTCCCGAGATAATGAGCGGCGTGCGAGCTTCGTCGATCAGCACATTGTCCACCTCGTCCACAATGGCATAGTGATGCCCGCGCTGGACGCGGTCGCTCAGGCGCATGGTCATGTTGTCGCGCAGGTAATCGAAGCCAAACTCGGCATTGGTGCCGTAGGTAACGTCGGCTTCGTAAGCCAGTCGCCGGTCCACCATGCGCAGGTGGCGCTGGTCCTCGTGCGGAGACTCGCGTTCGAAGTCCACCAGGAATGCCTTTTTGCCGTTCTCGGTAACGGCTGCCATTTGCAGCACACCTACCGATAGCCCCAGCATGTGATAGATGGGCGCCATCCAGCGGGCGTCACGCCGCGCCAGGTAGTCGTTGACCGTGACCAGGTGGATGCCTTTGCCGAGCAGCGCATTCAGATAGACCGGCAGGGTGGCGACCAGGGTCTTACCCTCGCCCGTGCGCATCTCGGCGATGGAGCCGCGGTGCAGGGCGATGCCGCCGATCATCTGCACGTCGAAGTGACGCAAGCCAATCGTCCGCTTGGAGGCTTCGCGGACCACCGCGAACGCCTCGGGCAGGATCTCCTCCAGCGCATCCTGCTGCGCCTTGAACTGCTCCTTCTCATCGAGACCTTCGACATTTCCCAGCGATTCAGCGATGCGCTTCCGGAACTCGCCGGTCTTTGCGCGCAGGGCTTCGTCGCTCAGCGCCTCCATCTCGGGCTCGAGTGAGTTGATGTGGTCGGCAATGCCCCGGAATAGTTCGATGGTCTTTTTGTTGGGGTCGCCGCCAAATATTTTTACGAAGTTTTTCAGCATGATTTACCTTCTCGGAAAATGATTATTCTGTTTCTTCAATAATGTCGATTTCTGTCCTTGAAAGAGTAAAGTGTAGCACAATACTATTAGCAAAACGTAAAAA
The DNA here is from genome assembly GCA_036833655.1 of Anaerolineales bacterium. GTDB lineage: Bacteria > Chloroflexota > Anaerolineae > Anaerolineales > Villigracilaceae > Defluviilinea. The sequence goes on from DAITPI010000478.1 coordinate 3,489, forward strand.
AGACCCGCGGTCGGGGGTATACTTGAAATGTTATGGTAAAATCGCCTCCGCCCTGAAACTTCGGGACCCTATGGAGGGATGGCCGAGCGGCTGAAGGCGCATGTCTTGAAAACATGTTTGGGTCAC
>DAITPI010000479.1:0-3610 GCA_036833655.1 Anaerolineales bacterium
TGATCCTGCCCAAACCGTATTTCATCGCCCTGGAGGTGGAGCAGGGCGGGTTCGGCGAAGGGACGATCGTCAACTTTCGGATGCGCCTGCTCGGGCAGACTCGCTCCTTCCGGGCTGTGATCTCGGAGCCCGAACCGGGTCAGGTGCTACAAGAAACGGATCTCGACTCGGGCGCCATCACCCAGTTCCGCCTCTCGCCATTGGAGGGCGGGCACCCCACGCGGGTCACCATCGCCACCGAATTAAAGGGACTTGGTGAGCTGGAAGTGTTCTTCGCCAGGATGATGCTGGAAAAGATGTATCGCCAGGAGCTGGAGCTGCTGGGGAAACTGGCAGAAGAGCACGCCCTGCTGAAATTCAAGTCGGCCTAGTCCGTCCCAAGGAACCGGTGATTCGCGTGAACCAAAAGCCGTCGCCACCCTCACATCCTTCACTCGCTGCCTGGCAAAGGCTGGGCGAGCTTGCGCTGCACCTCAGCCCCGGTGCCGGAGAGACGATTCACCGCTGGCTAGCCTCGATCTTTGAGCCGCTGGACTTGCCTGCAGGCTTTGCAGCCAGAGTCCTGCGTTCGGCGCAGGATGTGGTCGCCCGCGCCGTGCCCCCAGAAACGATCACGGATACGGCGCCTCTCCATCTGGTCGTGTTTACGCCGACAGAGTGCCAGGTGCAAAGTCCATGCTGGGGATTCTTTCGGATCGAAAAAATCGACCAGGCCGAACGAAGCAGCGATCCGGGCCATGTAATCGAGTTCTATCTCTATCTTGAGGAGAATCAGGCGAACCGGGAGTAAGCCGGCGTTCTACCAGGGGTCTGCCTAAACCAGCGGCAGGATCGATCCCTGTATGACCTCATCGAAGGTCAGCGATTGGGCACGCGCCCGTCCCGCCTCGACCTGCGACGTTGAGATTTGCGTTTCCAGCTCGCGGCAGAGGAGTTCGGCGCGTTCCCTCGTTTGCTGACTGCTCGACGGATGCCCGCACAGATAGGTGAGCAGCACAAATGCCTGCTCAGTGTTTCCCTCCTGTGCGTGGAGTGTGCTAAGTCCAGCAAGTGCATATAAGGCAATGGGCGTGGCCCGGATGCGCGTGGCGATCTGCAATGCCCTTTGAAAAATGCGTCGGGCATCCAGGAGGGCGCCGCGCTCCAGAAGAACAAATCCCAGGTCCGTGAGCGTGGAGGCTTGCAACAGCTGGTCGCCATCCTCCTCGAAAAGCGTAATGCTTTCGCGGGTCAGCGATTCGGCGCGATCCAGGTCGCCCCGGGCGAGCGCGACCAGACCCAGGTAGTTTAGGGCATTTCCAATTCCCCAGCGATCGCTAAAGTTCCGGGTGATCTCCAGGCTCTCCTCCAGGTATCCCTGGGCTTCCTCCAGCTTACCCAGGCGGAGCGCGGCCGCGCCCAGCCGCGTGAGTGCAATGGCTGTGCCACGCCCGTGCTTTATCGATCGCATCAGCTCGACGCTTTGTTTCAGGGAGCCGTAGGCGGTCTCATAGCGTCCCTGTGTCAGACAGATCAAGCCGAGGTTGCTCAGGGCATAGCCCGTCCCGGTAACCCTGCCCTGCTGGCGATTGAGCGCCACACATTCCTCGGCATATCGGCGGGCGGCTTCATAGTCGCCCTGCGAGTGCTCCAGGATAGAAAGATAGAGAAACAGCTCCGCCAGCATCGTGCGTTCCCGGTGAGTGCCGAGCAACTGCAGGCCCTCGTGAAGCAGGTCGCGCGCCTTCTGCATCTCACCCAGATGCCAGCGCATATGCGCCTGGCAAGTCATCAATTCTCCCAGCACAATCGAGCATTGTTCATCCAGCCCGTTCCGTCTTTGATGATCTTGCAGTGCCAGGACCGCCTGCTCAAACAAAGCTGCGCCCTGCCGGATCCAGTTCCGAATATCATGCAGGACGAACATGCTCGCCAGAGACTGCTGGAGCTGGGTTGTCTTGCGGTGCGCTACCATCCAATCCCAGGCAGAGCGCACGTTATCGATCTCCAGGGCGATCTGTGCAAGCGCCTCCGGGAGCCACGATGTTTCCAGCTCGCGCTCGCGCTGGCCCAGCCACGTGGCAAAGTAATCGGCATGGCGTTCCTGCGCCGCGAGACTATCCTCGGGATGGCTCTGCAGCTGTCCCAAGGCATATTGCCGGATCAGTTCGTGGAAATCATAGCGACTCAGGCGGTCTTCGGTATGGCGCAGCAGCGATTTTTGCACCAGGGCAGAGAGGTGCAGCAGGGTGGCGCCGGCAACATACTCGGCTGCCTGGCGCGTGAAGCCACCCCGGAATACCGAAAGCCGCATCATCACACGCCTCTCGTTCTCGGAGAGCAGGTCCCAGGAATGATCGAATACAGCACGGACGGAACGATGCCGCTGCGGGACATCGCGCGCTGTGGTGGTGAGGAAGTCGACGCTGCGCTCGATCTCACGGGCGATCTCCTCGACCGGCATCATGCGCACCCAGGTGGCAGCCAGCTCGATACCCAGCGGGGAACCCTCTACCAGTTGGCAGATACGCCGGATCCAATCGAGCTCGGCAGCGCCGGGAGCAAAATCCCCTTTGCTCTGTCTGGCGCGTTGGAGGAAAAGCGCTGCTGCGCTGCTCCCCTCGAGTCCGCCGGTTGGAGCATTTACAGGGACCGGCAATCCCTGGACTTCAAAGGTCCATTCTGCGCGGAGATTCAGCTGCTCGCGCGAAGTGGTCAGCAGCCGGACGCGCGGTGAGTACGCCAGAAGATCGTCGAGTAGCTCGATGCCTGCGAGTAGATGCTCAAGGTTATCCAGCACAAGCAGGATCTCTTTGTCTTTGAGGAAATGGAATAATTGTGCCTTGAGCTCCACCGCGCCCGAGAAGGAATATCCCAGAGCATCGGCAATCGCCGGGATGATGAACTCGGATGCGCTGGTACCGACGAGCGAGATAAAGCAGGCGCCATCCTGGAATGTAGCCTGTAATTCATGGGCAACTTCCAGCGCCAGCCGCGTTTTTCCGATGCCGCCCGGACCGGTGAGGGTCAGCAGGCGACAGGCGGGATCCTGGAGCTGCTGGCGAATGGCGCGTAGCTCATGCTCGCGTCCAATCAGCGGGGTGAGTGGTAGTGGCAGGCTGGTTTTGGCCGGCTGGGGGACGGGACCAGGCACAGGCTCGGACGGCGCAGAGAGCGAATCCAGTCCGTCTATTGCCTTCTCCTGCCTCGCCACCTTCAGGAAGAGCTCGCGCTGCTCAGGCGGGATCTCAAGGTGCTGCGCCAGCAAATCGGCAACCTGTCGCGAGGGTCGGCGCTCGTCGGACTCGATCTTGAAGATGAGCGACGGCGAGCAGCCCACGCGCTGCGCGAGCTCATGTTGTGTCAGGTCCAGAGCTCGGCGGCGCCGCTTGATCCAGGCTCCAAAGCTGTAATCGGGTGTCGTCATGTTTCAGGAAGGATTCCCCAGTATATCTGGCAGCATGATATCGGGAAAGCTGGGCTCGGCAGCTGGTTCGGCCTGTTCCGGCGGTTGAGGCGCAAGCCCGGGTTCCAGCTCCGTCAGCAATTTCTCGGCGCGGGATTTTGCATCCCGCCAGCTAGCGGGGTGCTCCGCCACTTGTCTCGCCCACTTGTATGCCCGCCTCAGCTC
>DAITPI010000480.1:0-3601 GCA_036833655.1 Anaerolineales bacterium
GGATCCGCAAAGCTATCCTGCGCGGCCTGAAGAACCTGCGCAATGGGAAGCCCGCCACTCTCTCCCTTCAGGAGGTTCACCGATGAAGATCATCATTATGGGTTGTGGACGGGTCGGCTCACAGGTGAGCCAGTTATTGGTCCGACAGGGACACGACGTCACAGTGATCGATCATGATACCAATGCTCTTGCACGCCTGGGCGGGGAATTCAAAGGCAAGATTGTGCGCGGCCTGGGATTTGATCGGAACGTTTTGCTCGAAGCAGGGATCGAGACGGCGGAAGGCTTTGTTGCCGCCAGTTCCTCAGACAACGCCAACATCGTCGCGGCGCGGATCGCCCGTAACATTTTCCGCGTGCCAAGGGTGGTGGCGCGGTTGTATGATCCTGTGCGCGCGGAAGTCTACCAGCGGCTGGGCCTGACGACCATTTCCAGCACATCCTGGGGAGCCGAGAGAATCGTGGAAGTTGTCATGCACACCGACCTGGATGTGCTGCACATTTTCAGCGATGGCGGCACATCCATGGTTCGCGTGGAGGCTCCGGCGCGGTTGAATGGATTCCATGTAGCGCAGATGAACATCCCGGGCGAGCTGGCAGTGACCGCCATCACGCGGAACGATTGCACGTTCATCCCCGTCTCCGGGACTCAATTTCAGGAAGGCGATGTGATCTATCTGGCTGTCATTGCATCGGCTATGGACCGGCTGGAAGAACTGCTGGGCATGGAAAGGATCTAGCTATGTTTGTCATTGTGGTTGGCGGCGGAAATACAGGTTCACAGCTGGCGAAATTTTTGATCGAAGCCGGGCACAATGTGCGCGTGATCGATGAACGCCCGGTTGTACTGGAAAAACTAGCCAGGGAGATTCCTCAGGAAATGATCATCGATGGCGATGGCAGTTCACCCATGGTGCTGGAGAAAGCCGGTGTTCAAAAAGCGCAAGTGCTCGCGGCAGTGACCGGCTCGGATGAAACCAATCTTGTGATCACCTCACTGGGAAAATTCGAGTTCAAAGTACCGCGCGTGATCGCCAGGATCAACAATTCGAAGAATGCCTGGCTGTTTACGCCGGATATGGGCGTGGATGTTTCGCTCAATCAGGCGGAGATCCTGGCAAAATTGACTGCCGAGGAAATGTCGATTGGTGACATGATGACAATATTGAAGATCCGCCGTGGAGAATTTTCCATTGTGGAGGAAAAGATCGCCCCAAAAGCGCCGGCAATTGGCCGGGCATTGAGAGATCTTCCTTTCCCACAGAATTGTGTGATCTCAGGCATTATCCGCCATGGTGAGATCGTCATGCCGAGAGGGACAACGATTCTTGAAGAAGGGGATGAAATCCTGGCGCTTGTTGATGACGCCGCCAGAGCACAACTGGAAAAACTTCTGGGACGGCCAGGACAGACACAGGTCAACTAGATCGAATGAGCCTGGCAAGATGCGAGGTTTGTGTTCTCGATCAACCGACTCAACACTCTTCGACGCTTGCCAGCCCGCGGCCAGCACCACGTTTGACAGGCAACTCGCGCCTGGTATCTCGATAGAACTTCTCGAGAACGAAAATAGATTCACAAATTTATGAAAAATGCTGGGTACTTTTGGACTGCGTCAACGGCACTAGCAGATAGAACGTGCTGCCCTTCCCCAGGTCACTCTCCACCCATACTTTTCCGCCGTGGCGCTCAGTGATCGATTTGACGATCGCCAGCCCCAGACCTGTGCCGCGCTTTGCCAGGGCTTCGCGGTTCGTGCCGCGATAGAACTTCTCGAACAGGCGCGGCAGATCGCTCTGCGGGATGCCGATGCCAGTATCCTGCACGGCAAAGATCAGGGCGGAGGGATCGGTCTGGAGATGAAGAGTCACTTCGCCGCCCTCGGGGGTATATTTGAGCGCATTTTCCACCAGGTTGTAAAGCGCCTGCTGCAGGAGAGCCTTATCTGCTTCGATGGCGTGTGGTAGATCCCTGGGGATCTCGACGCCCAGGGAGATCTGCTTCTCTTTTGCCTGCATCTGCAGCGAGCTGGTGACCCGCTCGAGGATATCCAGCACCGGGATGCTCTCCAGCTGCAAGCCGACGCCGAAGTCAATGCGACCGAGGTCGAGCAGGTTATTGACCAGTTTCGCCATGTTGTCCACGCCCTGCACGATCATCCTGGTGTAGCTCTTCTGTTGATCGTTCAGCTCACCTGCCATCTCAAGCATGGTCGCATAGCCGCGCATCAATGTCAGCGGCGAGCGCAGATCATGGCTGACCGTCGAAACGAAGTCGGACTTGAGAGTATCGATCTCCTTGAGCTGGGTCTCATCACGCAGTACACACACCCGCCCGACTGTCTTGCCTTCTGCCATCATCGGGGATGCCATGGCGAGGTAAGTCTTCCCATCGGGCATACCGATCTCGGCGGAACGGCGCTCGGTGGAGGAGGCTTGAAACAGCTCACTCAATTCCTTGATCTGGATCGTACTGGCAAGGTCCCGTCGCTCGCCGCGACGGACGCTCACGCCAAAGACATTTTCTGCAGCGGGGTTCGCCAGAATGAGCCGATTCGCCGCGTCCGTCACCAGGACCGGGTCCGGGGTGGAGTTGAGGATCGCCTCGAGCTGACGGCGACTCAATTCTACTGCCAGGAACAGACGGATGTTCGCGACCGCCAGCGATGCCTGGCTGGCAAGCGTGCTGATGAAGCGCAGGTCCGCTTCGGAGAAGACGCGCTGCTGGTTGTAGGCTGCCCACAACACGCCGTAATAGCGGTTCTCATGCCGAAGCGCCAGCGCAATCAAGGATTCAGGGTGAGGCAGGTTGGGGTCGAGCACCAGGCCGCGGGTCCGGGTGAGAGTTGCCATGACGACGCGTTCCTGCTGCTCGGCGAGGGCCAGCAATTGCCCGTCGAGGTGCATGTACACGTCCTGCTCGAGGCCATCGGCAAATTTCAGCTGCATTTCTACGGCAGTCGGCAGCATCTCGCGCAGCAGGATAATGCGCGCGGAGCTGGCGCCGTTGGCAATGATCGCTTCCAGGACCGGACGCAGCGCGTCGCCCAAGGTCAGGCTGGATGCTACGCCCTGGCTGGCGACCAGCAACCGGTTGAGGTCTGTCATGCGCGCCTGCAGGCTGACGCGCATCTGCTCGAAGGCGCGGCGTAGCTCGCTGACCTCGTCTTCGCCATCCACGCGCAGCGGGCGGTCGAGTTGGCCCGTGGAGAGATGCTTTGCTTCGGTCGCCAGGCTTTGCAGGGACCCTGTGACCGCGCGCAGGTTCACGCGCAGAGAGATCAAGGCGATCAAGCCCAGCAGGATGATCATCAGCGAGATCGGCAGGGCGATGTTGATGGCAAGCTGCTGGGTTTCCTGCGCGGGGATGCTCAGCACCACCGCCCAGGGATGGCCCGGCACCGGCTGGTAATAGACCAGCTCACGCGTGCCCAGTGCCGCCGTCTCATCGAAGAAGGCGGGCTGGTCGCTGCGCTGGCCCTCGTACGTGGTCCAGTTCTGCGCCGCCTGGGAGTGATAGACAATCACGCCATCGGCGATCAGCATCCCGGCGCCGTTGCTGGCAACCAGGCTGTCGAGGTTGTTGATCAGCGAACGTGTATA
>DAITPI010000481.1:0-3308 GCA_036833655.1 Anaerolineales bacterium
CCGTGCGGCGGGTCAAGCCAACCACCGTGTACTGCTGCGCATTCCTCGCTGTAGTCGTAGCCGTACTCCAAGTCGAGGCAGATCCCAGCTTGAACTCGACCAGATAGCCGGTCCGATTCGGGCACGGAGTGACGTGGTTCCAGTCCAACCCGATCTTGCCGATTCCGTTCGTCCCAGTGACCGCTTCCATCAGGATCGCGGCGATGGTCTCCGGTCCCTCGTAGCGGATGATCTCTTCCAGGTGATTGAGATAATCCTGGGTAAAGTCCGCCTCGGAGACTTCAGGATTCGTGCGATGGAAGGTGGAGCGATAGCGGTATGGGTCGAGGAAATGGACGACGCCGGTCATCAGGTTCGGTTCCCAGGCAACCCGCCGGGGGTCCCCGGTGGCTGCCATTGCCCCGGCAGTCGCGCCGTGATAGGAACGGTAGCGAGCCAGGATTTTGTGTCTGCCCGTGTAGCCGCGTGCCAGCTTGATGGCATTCTCGTTGGCGTCTGCCCCGCCGAGCGTGAACAGCACTTTGGTCAGCGCCCCGCGCGGGGTGATCTCCGCTACCATCTTGCTCGCCAGCGCCCGCGCCCTGGTCGTCATCCCCGGCGCGGCGTACGGAAGCTCCGCCGCCTGCTCCTGCATCGCCCGGATCACGCGCTCGTCGCCGTGACCGATATTGACGCACATGGTCATCGAATTGAAGTCCAGATAGCGTTTCTCGGCGATGTCCCAGAAATACACACCCCTGGCGCGCTTCACCGCAATCGGATCGACCTTTGCCTGCGCAGACCAGGTGTAGAAGACATGCTCTCTGGAGAGAGCGAGAATCTCGTCGTCGGTGAGATCGAACATTGTAGATGCCTTATAGGGCGGGCTCGCAGAGCGGCTCGCCAAACCTTGGGTGATAGAATACATGTCAGGCTGCAAGCCTCGTCTACATGGTCCTGAAATTATAACCCTCCCCATTTGGGGGAACTGTGATAAACTACAGCCCGCTTAGAAACAGGTACGCCCACATCGTGAACGTGCCTTTCCGCTCCTGGCGAGCCTACGGTTTGAACAGGAGCCATCCCATGGAAAGGAGGAAACCCTCATGCGCAAATACGAACTCGTTTGCATTATCCAGCCCGAGCTGGACGAGACCGCATTCAAAGGTGTGGTCGATCGCGTCTCCGGCTGGATCAGCGACGCAGGCGGTAGCGTGGACAAAGTGGATATCTGGGGACGTCGCAGGCTGGCGTACCAGATCCGCAAGCAGCGGGAAGGCCAGTACGTTCTCATGAACGTCACCATGGACCCGAAAGCCACGAGCGAGCTGGAGCGAAACATTCGCTACCTCGAGCCCGTCCTGCGTCACATGTTATCTGCTGTGTAATTAATCTTAGAAATATTCACGGTTGGACAAGGAGATTGACATGAGCCGAGGCCTCAACAAAGTTCAAATCATCGGTCATCTAGGGCGCGACCCTGAGATGCGCTATACCCCCTCCGGACGGCCGGTTACCACGTTTACGGTGGCCGTTAGCCGCTCATGGAATACCGTAGACGGTGAACGTCACAACGAAACAGAATGGTTCAACATCGTGGCCTGGGGCAACCTCGCAGAGATCTGCAAGCAGTATCTGAACAAGGGCCAGCAGGTCTACATCGAGGGCCGCCTGCAGACCCGCCGCTGGGACGACAAAGAAGGTGTCAAGCACACCAGCGTCGAGGTGGTGGCAAACGAGATGATGATGTTGGGTGAACGCAGCGAGCGGCGGGATCACAACAATCAGGGACCCCAGACAGATCTGGCACCTGATGAAACGGAAATCTCTGCCAACGAGGATGAGTTTCCATTCTAGAGTCTTCCTGGAAGACGTCCGGAAAGAACGTAAGAACAAAGGAAACAGCGAACATCGCGAGCAGCGATGGCTCTCTCTCAATTCGAAAAACATCTCTGCATCAGGAAGTATGCTTGCCAGGGTCCATCCCTGACAAACGCACGGTTCGTGTGCAGGAGCAAAATGGAGTAACAAATGGCTGAAGATCGAAGACCCTCTGCTGGCGCAGAAGGCGGCGGTGAGCGCCGCTTCTTTGCCAAGCCGAAATTCTGTCAATTCTGTGCAGATAAGAGCCTGCGCATTGACTACAAGAAAACTGACCTGCTTCGGAAATACGTGACCGAAGACGGCAAAATTCGCCCGCGCCGCCAGACCGGCGCTTGCGCCCGGCACCAGCGCGCGGTTGCTGCTGCTGTGAAACAGGCACGTCATATTGCACTTCTTCCTTTCACGGGCAAGTCATTTGATGAGGGGCGCTAATCGCGCGTAGCGAACACGGGGTCTATCGGCGGGCCACAGCCTGACAGTGGACCCCGTCTTTGCGTCACGGAGAACATCAATGGCTAAACCAAGCTCTACACCAAGAGTCATTACGAAGAAGCATATGGCACGCCTGGAGCGGGAGCGCCGCCAGGTCAATATCATTCGCGGCGTCGCGCTTGCTGGCATCGTCATCGTGCTGGGCTTGTTGGGCTACGGGTATCTCAAGCTCAACGTCCTGCAATTACGCGAGCCCGTGGCCGAAGTTAACGGCACGAAGATTACCACCGGTGAGTGGCAGGAACGCGTCCGCTTCCAGCGCACGCAGCTGCTGAACGTCTACAACCAGTATGCGTTCTATCAGCAGAACTTCGGGTTTGATTACTCGCAACAGATGCAACAGGTTGTGAGCACCCTCCAATCGCCCGAGATCGTCGGTCAGCAGGCACTGGACCAGATGATCGACGAGGTCCTCATTCGGGAGGAAGCAAAGGCTCGCGGCATTACCGTTTCTCCGGAGGAAGTGGAAAACGCGATCCGGGAGAATTTCAACTTCTTCCCAGACGGGACGCCTACCCCCACTGTCACACCGACGGAGATCTCTTACCCGACCCTGACGAGCCAGCAGCAGACGCTCGTCCCGCCTACGGCGACTCCTACGGAGTTCCTGACACCCACCGCCGAGCCGGCCTCGGCGACAGCTACGGCTACCGTTACCAATGCCCCGCCCTCCCCTACGCCCGTCCCGCAGGCAGCGACGGCGACCGCCACGCCCTACACGCTCGAGGGCTACCAGAAGGAATACCAGGACTTTCTCAAGAACTACCAAACCTATGACATCAGCGAGAAGACGCTGCGCTCCGTTTACGAAGCCCAGCTCCTGCGCCAGAAGGTCATGGATGCCATCACCCAGGATACGCCTCGCACCGAAGAGCAGGTCTGGGCGCGCCATATCCTCGTGGAAACGGAAGTGGCAGCCAAGAATGCCTACGAGCTGCTCAAGCAGGGCGAGG
>DAITPI010000481.1:3318-3569 GCA_036833655.1 Anaerolineales bacterium
GCTGAAAGTCGGCGAGATCAGCGAGCCCTTCAAGAGTCAGTTTGGCTATCATATCGTGCAGGTGCTCGGGCATGAAGACAGACCTCTGACCGCCGAGCAATACCAGCAGAAAAAGGAAACGGACTTCACGAATTGGCTGACCACCAAGCGGGAACAGTCCGACGTGAAGACGTACGATGTCTGGAAAGAACGTGTTCCTGCCGAGCCCACGCTGCAGGCTCCGGCGGCTCCTCAATAAGCAAAAACGTCCG
>DAITPI010000482.1:0-3559 GCA_036833655.1 Anaerolineales bacterium
TGCTGCTCATGCCGATCATTTTTACCCTGCTGCTAGGCTATACCTCTGGTGGCTTCGGCGGCGGGGAGGTCGACTCGCGCCTGCCGGTTGGCTACCTCGCGCAGGATGACCAGTGGGTCAGCGACTCGCTCCACGATCTGCTCGCAGGCTCCGAGGTGATCCGCCTCGAGGAGCGGGGCTTCCGCTCAACGGCGGATCTGGAGAAGCTGGTTGCCGATGGGGACCTGGCTGCTGCCATCCTCGTTCCGGATGGGTACGGCCGGGCGCTTCTCAAAGGTAAGCGGCTGCGGCTCACTGTCATCGTCGATACGAGTACATCCGCCTGGACAACGATCGAGGCAGAGCTGCTGAGCCTGACCAGCCGGCTGGATGGCGCTGTCCGTACGGCGACGATCATGGAAGGATTGCACGTGGCGGGCATTCCCTTCGAGTACGCCTTCGAGAAGAGCCTGTCTGCCTGGCAGGAACCGCCCATTGCCATCCGGGAGACGACCAGCCTGGCTGTCCAAAAAGCGAGTAAGACGGGAATGGCGCTGGCAAACACCGCCCCCGGTATGATGTTGCAGTTTGCGATTGCGGGGCTGTTGACCGCGTCGCAGGTGATCGTCTCGGAACGCAAATCGCGCACCCTGCAGCGACTGCTGACCACGGCGACCCGCGGGGTGCACATTCTGATGGGTCATTACCTCGCGATTCTCTTCCTGATCTCCGTTCAATTCATGATCCTGATCCTGTTCGGTCAACTGGTCTTGAAGGTCGCCTACCTGCGCGTCCCACTGGGGACGCTGCTCGTGGCGGCCAGCGCCGCTCTGTGTATCTCCGCGCTTGGCTTGTTGATCGGCATCCTGGCGCGGACGGAGGAGCAAGCCATCATTTTTTCTCTGGTCCCCATGTTCCTGTTCGCGGGCCTCGGGGGCGCGTGGGTGCCGCTGGAGGCGACGGGACCGGCCTTCCAGGCCATCGGCCACCTCTCGCCAATTGCCTGGGGCATGGACGGCTTCAAAAATATCGCGGCGCGCGGCCTGGGATTCGATTCCGTGCTGCTGCCCGCCGCTGCCTTGATCGGATATGCTGCGTTCTTCTTTATCCTTGCAGTGCAGCGCTTTCGGAAGATCGAGATGTAAGCCTGTCTTTTCGGACATTGACGAAACCCCTCTCCCGCATGAGGCGCATACGCCGCGGAGACGTATACTAAATATGGAAATCAAGGAGGATCTCCTATGAACATCAATCGATCGGGTCTTTTCTGGGGTCTGCTGCTGATCGGCGCGGGCGTGGTGGCGCTGGCGCGGCAGATGGGATACATTGATCAATTCTCAGACCAGGTCTGGGTCTGGGTCTTTGCGTTGGTCAGCCTGGCGGCGTTCATTAATTACGCTTCGAGCGGCTGGCGGCAGTGGGGCTGGCTCTTCCCCGCGGGTGTGTTTGGCGGCCTGGCGGTCACAGTGGCTCTAGCGCTCAACAACGTGAGCAGCGCCGCGGTCGGCTCTCCCCTGTTCTTTGGTCTGATCCTGCCCTTCGCCGCGGCTTACTTCAGCGACCGGGTACACAACTGGTGGGCGCTCATTCCGGGCGGGGTGATGGTCTTCCTGGCGCTGACCACCCTGCTGGTGGATACTGCCGGGGGCGAATGGGTCGGCTCGCTGTTCCTCTTCATGATCGCGCTCGCCTTCCTGCTGGTCTATCTCAACAACCGGACCCGCATCTGGGCGTTGATCGTGGCGTATGCCACGGGCGTGCTGGGGATTGCTCCCCTGATGGCGATCGGCGGACGGGACGCCGCCTACTTCGGTCCGATCTTCCTCTTTGCCGTTGCCGTGCCGTTCTTCGTGGTCTACTTTCGTAGCCTGCAGAACTGGTGGGCGATCATCCCGGCGGGCGTGCTGACCGTGCTCGCCGTCATCGCGGCGCTTGCCATATCCGGCTGGATCCGGAACGCCGATCAGGGCGGCTTCGCCAATGCCCTGCTGATGGGTGGCCTGGCGGCGACGTTCGCGGTGGTCTGGCTGCGGCATGACAGATCCTGGGCAAAAGTCGTGACCATCGTCCTGGCGCTGGTAGCAGTGGCTTCCGTATTCTTTGCTTCTGCCTCGGAGATATTCTGGCCCGTGGCGATCATCCTCGTGGGTGTGTACTTGTTCTACACCGCGCTGCGCCCCAGAGCTGTGTAAATCAAGTTTTGAAATCTCCCCAATACTCCCCCGGAACGGGGAGTATTGATTCTTCTGGCAAAGCACCCATTTGAGGGAGATGCGCTGTGGCATATCCCTCGAGCTCACTGTCCATTCGGATAGTGGAGACTGTCCCTTCGGCAGGGGAGACTCGTTCCGGTCACTATATAATGTGTGTAGGAGAATCCAATGAAACCGACAATGCGTTCCTACCAGACCGAGGAGGACTACTGGTGCATCCGGCAGTTCCTGCGGGAAGTATCCATCCTGAACAACCGGCATGACTTCTCCTGGCCGCTTTTGCGCTGGGATTACTGGCGCTGGCACGTCAACGAGAACATTTTCCACTTCGACCTCCAGGAGGTGATTACCCTCTGGGAGTCCAAGGGGCAGATCGTCGCCATGCTCAACCCGGACGGAGACGGTGAAGCCTTCTTCCAGGTGCATCCGGCATTCTGTGGAGAGATTTCCATGGCGGAGATGGTGGAGGTTGCCGAGCAGAAATTGTTCAAGAAGAACGCGCAGGGCAAAAAGGAGCTAATCGTCTGGGTGAACGCGGATGACAGCTCGACCAAGGACCTGTTTGCCAGGCAGGGATACGTGCGCTCCAAATACTCTGCCGAGCACATGCGCCGCCGTTTCCTTTCCCGGCCGGTCCCGGATGCCGCGCCCGGGGGCGGATACACCGTCCGGGCCCTGGGCGACGAAAGAGAGCTGCCAGCCCGCAGCTGGCTCTCGTGGAAGGCATTTCATCCCGATGAGCCGGACGAAAAATATCAGGGCTGGGAATGGTACCGCAACGTGCAGCGTGTCCCGCTGTACCGGCGGGACCTGGATATCGTCGCTGTTGCCCCCCACGGGGAGCTAGCTGCCTTTTGCACGGTCTGGTTTGACGATATCACCCGGACCGCGGTCTTTGAGCCCGTGGGCACCCACCCGGACCACCAGCGACGTGGGCTTGGCAAAGCCGTCATGAGCGAAGGCTTGCGCCGGGCAGAGCGACTCGGCGCCACGCTGGCAACGGTCAGCTCGTACTCCACAGGCGCCCACGCGTTATATCACTCTATGGGCTTTACAGAATTCGATCTGCTGGAGCCCTGGATCAAGGAATGGTCATGAGTAAACGAGATACATACGAAACTCCCCTGGATGAAATCCGTTTGCTACTCGAGGCGTTCCAGGATGGTTATGCGCGTCGAGATGCGAGCCAGGTTGAGAAATTCATGAAATTGTTTACCACGGACGCGGAAGTCATCGGCACGAACGGCGTCCGGCCCGGGGAAGGGGAATGGTACCTGGACCGTGCCTCGGCACGTGCGCTGGTGGAAGGAGACTGGCAGGGCTGGGGCGATCTGCGCCTGGACTGGGATTCGGTATCTGTCCGCCGC
>DAITPI010000483.1:0-3550 GCA_036833655.1 Anaerolineales bacterium
TCGAGGTGGAGGAGCGCCTGCAAGCCATGCGCGACATCCCCGTCATGCACGATGACCAGCACGGGACGGCGGTGGTCAGCACCGCGGCCCTGCAAGTCATTGCGCGCAACTCGGGTGTGGACATCGGGAAAGCCGTGATCGGCCAGATCGGACTGGGCGCAGCGGGGAACGCGATCGGCAAAATGCTGATGGGCCTCACCGGAAACCCGGTCCTCGGCGCAGATCTGAACGAGGACGCCCTGGCACGCTTCGAGCGCGATGGCGGGAAACGGTCTACGCTGGAAGAGATCATGTCGGAGTGTGAGGTGGTGATCGCGACAACAGGCTCGCCGAACCTCATCAAGCCAGAGATGATCCATAAGGGCCAGGTTATTCTGGCGCTCTCCAACCCGAAGCCGGAGATCGATCCCGAAGAGGCGCTGCGACATGGCGCCATCTCCGCCGCGGACGGAAAATCCGTGAACAATGTGCTGGGATTCCCGGGCATCTTCCGGGGGGCGGTCGATTCACGGGCGCCGCGCATCACCCATGAGATGTTGATCGCAGCGGTCGATGTGCTGGTGCGCATGACCCCCAGCGGCGAGCTGATGCCCCACCCGCTCGACAAAAAGGTGCACCGCGAAGTTGCCCGCGCCGTCGCAGAGACGGCGATCCGGCAGGGCATCGCGCGTGCCGAATATGTGCCGTATGTAGAGGAATAAAAAAGAGGCGACCTTGCGGTCGCCTTCTTTTTAGACGGTCTCGATCACAGCCTCTTTCAGTGTCGTCCCCAGCCGGGTGATGCCTTCCCGGATGGTGTCCGGCGAGGCATAGGAGAAATTAATCCGCATGGTGTTCTCGCCGCCGCCGCACGGGTGAAATGCCGCGCCGGGCACGAAAGCGACCTTCTTCTCCAGGGCGTGCTTGAGCACCTCGGCTGCATCCATCCCTTTGGGCAGGATGCCCCACAGGAACATGCCGCCCTTCGGCCGGCTCCAGGTCACTCCCTGGGGGAACATCTCTTCCATCATCTCGAACATGACGTCGCGGCGTTCCTTATAGGTGGCACGGATCACCTTGACGTGCTCGTCCAGGAAGCCGCCCTTGCCTACCTCGTAGGCAACATATTGATTGAAAGAGGCGGTGTGCAGATCCGCGGCTTGCTTGGTCATGACCAGCTTGCGAATGACCTGCTGCGGCGCGATGACCCACGCCAGGCGCAGACCCGGGGCGAGCAGCTTCGAGAAGGTACTCAGATAGATCACGTTACCGCTATAGTGCCCGCCGTTCGGACCGCGGTACTCGCTGTCGAGGGAAACAATGGAGGGGATATGCTCACCCTCGTAGCGCAGCTGACCGTAGGGATCGTCTTCGATGATCGGCACGCCGTAGCGGTCTGCCAGCTCGATCAGCTTGTGGCGCCGCTCCAGGCTGAGGGTCGAGCCGCTGGGGTTCTGGAAGTTGGGGAGAACGTAGATGAACTTCGGGCCGATGCGGAGCGCCGCTTCCAGCTCATCCACGATCATGCCGTCCTCGTCCGCACGGACGGGGATGTATTGCGCGCCATAGGCATTCCAGGCCTGCAATGCCCCCAGATAGGTCGGCGATTCGACCACAACATAATCGCCACGATTGAGGAACAGGCGGCCGATGAAATCCAGCGCCTGCTGGGAGCCGGAGGTGATCAGGATGTTGTCGGGAGTCACTTCCACGGCGTAGCGCGCTGTGTGCCGGGCAATCATTTCCCGTAGCGGCTTGTAGCCCTCCGTGGTGCTGTATTGCAAAGCCTGGGGACCGTCGTGGTCAAGGACATAATTACACGCCTCGCGGAACTCCTTGACCGGGAACACTTCCGGCGCAGGCAGCCCGCCTGCGAACGAGATGATATCCGGTTGTTCGGTCAATTTGAGCAGCTCGCGAATGACGGAACTCCCCATTTTTTGGGTTCGATGGGCGTAGCGATACTCCCAGGGTGTCTGCATTTTCTCTCCTTGGTCTCAGGTGGAGATAACGCTCTCTCGAGGGCGCCGTCTCCACGTATGCGGATAAAAAAAGCCTGGCAGGTATACGTGTACCCGTCAGGCTGTCTGACTCCTAAAAAGGATGTCGAGAAGGCTAAATGCCAGAATCTGTATCATGGCATACACTATATTACCCAATTTTGCTTTTCTGCGCAATTGACGATTGACCTACAATTTGCATGATTCAGGAAACTGTAAGGTTATACTCAGGTTCTGGAACAGCCTTGCGAAGGTTTGGTTTGATCTTCGGATAAATATCCACTTACAAACAACTCAGAGGAGGCAGCTATGACGAGCGCGATCATGGCATTTTTGCACCATCTGGCGGCGTTTGCTCTGACCGCCGCCATCGTTTATGAGCATACCACGTTCCGCAAAGACCTCTCGCTTGCCGATGCGCGCCGGATTCAGCGGATGGATATCGTCTACGGGGTCTCGGCCGGGGTGCTGGTGATCGTCGGGCTCCTGCGGGTGTTCTACTTCGAAAAAGGCGCGAACTTCTATGCCCAGAACTGGTTCTTCTGGACCAAGATGCTGGGCTTTGCCCTGGCGGCATTGCTTTCCATCTACCCCACGGTCCGGTTCGTCTCCTGGCGGAGAGCCTTCGCAAAGGGCCAGGCACCCGAGCTCACCGGGCAGGAGGTCGCGCGCATCAAGCTCATTCTCCGTCTGGAGGTGCTGGCGATCGCCGTCATCCTCTTCTCCGCGGCGATGATGGCGCGCGGCATCGGGATGATGTGATGTCCATAGAGCCATCCCGGGAGCTCAGCCGGCTCGTAGAACAGCTCGCAGATCAAGACTACTGTTATCTGACCACAACCGGAAGGGTGACAGGCCGCCCGCACGAGATCGAGATCTGGTTTGCAGCGCGGAAGGATAGCCTTTACCTGCTCTCCGGCGGCGGGCGAAACGCAGACTGGGTAAAGAACCTGCTGCAGAATCCCTCCATCACCGTGCGGATGGGGAAATACATCTTCCACGGAACTGCGCGCCTCGTCGAGGATAAAGAGGAGGAGCAGACCGCTCGTTATCTGCTGGCAGAAAAGTACAACGAGTTGGAGGAAGATAACTCACCGGATGAATGGGCGCGGACGGCCCTGGTAGTGGCAATTGATCTGAGATCTTTGCAAGCTTGAGAGACTCTCATGAAAATCATGGTGTTCACCGAAGGGACCATTCTCACACACTCCGATTGGATCGGGCTTACACGCGAGGAGACCATCCGGCGCATACAGAACGGAGAAAGACCGACCTACGCTGGAACGGTCCCGATTGGGAATGCCGCTGCGAAAATCCGCGCCTGGAGCGCTGCCGGCGCGGAGATCGTTTACCTGACCTCGCGCCGCTCTGCAGAAGAGGTGAAACAAACCCGACAGATCCTCCGGCGTTACGGCTTTCCTTCGGGTGAGCTGTTTTTTCGCCGGGAGGGCGAGAACTACGGAGATGCAGCCGAGCGTGCCATGCCTGACATTTTGATCGAGGATGATTGTGAGAGCATCGGCGGGGAGATCGAAATGACTTATCCTCACATTCACCCGGAGCGCCAAGCC
>DAITPI010000484.1:0-3543 GCA_036833655.1 Anaerolineales bacterium
GCGATATTTTGGAGAATCCCCGAAAACACGGGTGCAGGCGCCGAAGGACCAGCACCCCCGTTTTCAGGCTAATACCCGTCAATCCGTGAATTACTGAATTTCGAAGAGAGAAGAAAGAGGAAAGAAGAAAGAAGTTACTCCGGCTTGCGCCGGTTTTTTTGTTTCTCTACCCCATGGGGTGGCGCATCCTTTGTCCCCCGATTAGATGCACATGCAAGTGAAAGACGGTCTGCCCGCCGTGTGGGCCCGTGTTCGTGATCAGGCGATAGCCTGCCTGGGAGATACCCTCCTCTTCGGCGAGCTTGCGCGCGACAGTGAACAGATGTCCAACCAGGGGCTCGTCCTCCGGCTCCAGGTCGCCGACCGATTCAATATGCTTGTTCGGCACGATCAGGATGTGGGTGGGCGCGACCGGGTGGAGATCGCGAAAAGCGGTTACCTGTTCATCGCGATAGACAATCGTGGCTCTGGCATCATTGGCGACAATCTTGCAGAAAACACATGAATTCGACATGATTGACCGGATCCTGTAAAGGTGGGATAAGAGATGGATTGCAAAAGCTTTGACCAATTCGTAGACTCAACTGTCTGATCGTCCGTGTCATCATAATGTATGAATGATATTAGAAAAATCTTACTTTGCATGTCCGCTTTTCAAAAAAGGATATAATGCTCGCGTTGAGCCCAAAAAAGGAGCTCGCGAAAAGGTAGAAGAATGGACGCAACAATTTTAACCTGGTTGATCTTTATCCTTGCCTTCGGTGGCATGGTTTTAATTCACGAATTCGGTCACTTTATCGTTGCCCGCCTTTGTAAGATCGAAGTGGAAGAGTTCGGCATTGGTTTGCCCACGCCCGGCGCGATCAAGTTGTTTACCTGGCAGGGGACGCGTTTCACACTCAACTGGCTCCCCCTCGGCGGCTTCGTCCGCCCCAAGGGTGAGAATGACCCGAGCGTTCCAGGCGGACTGGCGGCTGCCAGCCCGTGGAAGCGACTGGCGGTCCTGTTCGCCGGTCCGTTGATGAACCTGCTCACCGCGGTGCTGATCTACAGTATCATCTTCAACCGTGTGGGTGTTCCGGATGCGAGCCGCGTGCTGGTCTCTTCCGTGACGGACGGCAGCCCGGCGGCGCAGGCGGGGTTCGAGCCAAATGATATCTTTGTCAGCGGCAACGGCCAGCCCATTCGCAACTATGATGAGCTGCGTGTGATCGTCGACGCAAACCAGGATAAGCCCGTGAACTTCGTGGTTGACCGCAATGGCAAACAGGTGGAGCTGACTGCTGTTCCACATATGAACGACGAGGCAAAGCGCATCATGATCGGCGTAGGACTCGGCGTTCCCTTCAAGTCGCCTAGCTCGCCGGTGGAAACGCTGCGTCTCGGTGCACAGTATACCTATTATCACGTCCGGGCGTTGATCGCACTCCCGGCGCAGATGCTGCGCGGCACGGTCAACTCCGACCAGAGCCGCCTGGTGGGTTTGAAGGGCATTTACGATATCATGCAGCAGACCGTCAGCCAGGACGTCGAAGCCAGCAACGCGCCGGCCGCCTCCACGAACCCCGCAGACCAGCCGGTCCGTACCCTCGAATTGATTGCCTCGCTGTCCATCAGCCTAGGCTTGTTCAACCTGTTCCCCTTTCCGGCCCTGGACGGCGGTCGCATCCTCTTCGTGCTGCCTGAGCTGATCTTCCGCAGGCGGGTCTCCCCACAGCTGGAGAACGTAGTCCATGCTATGGGCATGGCGTTCCTGCTGCTCCTGATGATCTATATCAATGTGATGGATTTCATTAACCCCATCAATGTAACGGTTCCCTGATGATGAATACAACTTCCACTTCCTTTCAATCGGTGCTGGATGCCCTGCTCTCGGATCGCAAGGACTTTCCGCGCCGGTATTTGCAGGAATTCTCGGATATCGGCGCCCTCGAGCTGAAGACCGTGCTGGACGTTTGGCCGCGCGTCAGCGCCAGCCGGAAGCTGACCCTGCTAGAGGAGCTCGATGCCCTCGCCGAGATCGACACCCTGGTCTCGTTCGACGACTTCGCCTGTGCCCTGCTCACGGACCCCGATCCGGATATTCGTACCCGCGCCGTCCGGCTGCTGGACGAATACGAGGATCCCAAGGTGGTTCCGTCCTACCTCGATATGCTCAAGAACGACCCCAGCACCGGTGTGCGCGCCGAGGCTGCCAACGCCCTCAGCCTGTTTGTAGATTTAGGTGAGCTGGAGAAGATCCCGGAGACGATGTATCATCAGATCGAAGATGCATTGCTCGCGTCCGCAGCCAGTGAAGATGATCTGCGTGTACGCCGCACAGCACTCGAATCCCTCGGCTACTCCTCCCGCCCCGAGGTTTCTACCCTGATCGATTCTGCATTCCATCGCCAGGATCCCCACTGGCAATCGAGTGCCCTCGTGGCAATGGGTCGCTCCGCCGATGAGCGCTGGGACGATGAGGTCACGCGCTCGCTGGTCCACGTGGACGACCGCATCCGCAAAGCTGCCGTACAGGCTGCTGGAGAGCTGTCGTTACAGTCGGCGCGGCCGATCCTGCTCAAGATGCTCGGCGAGGAAGAGGATGCCGACGTATTGAGCTCTGCGATCTGGTCGCTCTCGCAGATCGGCGGGGAAGACGTACGCACGTACCTCGAAAATCTGCTGGACCAGCTCGAAGACGATGACCAGATCGAGTTCCTCGAGGAAGCACTCGACAACCTCGCTTTCACCGAAGACCTCGAACGCTTCGATTTGCTGGCGTTCGACCCGGATGCGTTAGTTGAGCTCGACGAAGATGACGAAGAAGAATAATGAGTCAGTAGGTCACGCCGGCTGCGAAGCGCCTTTGTAAGGGTGGCGTGACTGGTTCCAAAATAAGCCCCTCGATTTGAGGGGCTTTCGATTTCTTATACTGGACCTTCCTCGAACTGGCGGGTTGTCCACTGCGTTTCACTCCAGGGCGCTACGCAGAAAGCCCGCCCTGCTTTCGCCAATCACAAATTGCACCCTCCGGGAAACGCACTTTGTGCCTGGGGTATTATATAATCTCCGTGACTTGCCCATTGGGTCAACCGCATGTCCTTTTCTGTCCTCGCCGCCACCTTCGCCAACAACATCCTGCCGATCGTCCTGCTCAGCGGAGCCGGGTTTGCGCTCGGCAAGCTCCTGCACATCGACCCGCGCAGCCTTGGACGCGTGGTCTTCTATGTTTTCAGCCCTGTTCTGATCTTTGACCTGCTGGTGCAGAGCCAGCTAAAGCTTGCCGATGCAGCGGTTGTAATCGCCTTTGCCACCTGCTTCGTCCTGTTGATGGGGGTGCTGACCTTAACCCTGGGAACTTTCTTCCGGCTCGAGCGCCCGGCGCTGGTGGCGATCCTGATCACGACCATGTTCGCCAACACCGGCAATTACGGCTTGCCGCTGGTCTCCTTTGCGTTTGGCGAGGAAGCGCTGTCGTATGCCAGCATTTACTTCGTCACCGTGACAGTGCTGTTCTACACGCTCGGCGTGGTTCTGGCGTCGCTGGGACATATGAGCTTC
>DAITPI010000485.1:0-3538 GCA_036833655.1 Anaerolineales bacterium
TTCCCTGCTGTGGACGGGCCAGCTGATCTCGACCATAGGCAGCGCCCTGACGTCGCTGGCAGCCTCCATCTATGTATACCGTCTGACGGGCTCCGCCCTCAGCGTGGGATTGATGCTGATGGCAACCGCGGCGCCCAGCCTGCTGGTAGGTCTCTTTGCAGGTGTCTTCGTGGATCGTTACGACCGTAAAAAGATCATGATCGCAGCCGACATTCTGCGCGGACTGTTGATCGCACTGGTACCGCTCCTCGCCCCGTCGAACGTGATCTGGCTGTACGTGATAGTGATGCTCACCAGCGCGATCGGGCAATTCTTCGACCCGGCGCATGAGAGCATCCTCCCGGAGGTGGCTTCGGACGAGGAGCTTGCGGCTGCCAACTCCCTGATCGCCATCAGTTCCTTCGGCTCCACGGCCGTAGGGTTTGCTGCAGCGGGACTGATCGCCTCGGCAGCGAACATCAACTGGGCATTCTATGTGGATGCAATCACATTCTTTGTTTCAGCCGTATGTGTGTATCTGCTTAGAATCAAGCATATCCAGACAGAGGAGGAAACAAGCGCCAGAGTGGTGGTTCAAAATCTGCGCGCCGGCATACGCCAGTTGCTGGGCACGCCGGTGCTGCGCTCCCTGTTCTCGATCCTGGTGGTGGTGTTGATTTCGTTCGGGCTCTCGAACACGTTGTTACTGCCTTTTGCATTGA
Source organism: Anaerolineales bacterium (assembly GCA_036833655.1). GTDB lineage: Bacteria > Chloroflexota > Anaerolineae > Anaerolineales > Villigracilaceae > Defluviilinea. The sequence continues at coordinate 702 of DAITPI010000485.1, forward strand.
CCGCCTTGAAGGCAACCGAATTTGAATATGGCTTACAGGAAGGCCTGACCTCCCTTGGATTCGTCGTGGGAAGTCTATTGATGGCAAAAGCGTTCGATCGCTTGCAGGCAGGCGCCTGGCTGGCGATCAGTTTTATGGGGATGGGCCTGGTTGGCATCGTCTATTCGTTTCTCCAGTCGGTGCCGCTGGCAATTGCACTGATCATGTTCTCGGGCTTCTTTAATGCGCCCATGGCAATCGGCAGGCGGGTGATCGTGCAGCGGAATACGCCCGCCGAAATGCGCGGGCGGGTGAGCAGCGCCTTCTTTGTGTCGCGCGATGTCCTGTTCCTGCTGGGCATGGGCGCGGCGGGTCTTGCAGACTATATGGATATTCGCCTGCTCTACCTGGTCAGCGCGCTGATGCTGGTGGTGGCCGGGGTAGCGATCCTGTTTCTGCCGGGGCTGGGACAATCCCGCGCCGAATGGAAACGGACCTTTGCCCTGCTGCGCGGCGTCGAGGCGGCGCCCAGGCTTGGGGCCGGCCGCGCAGCCACATTGCCGGAGATCGAGCTCTTTATCCGGCATATGCCCGCCCTGGCGGAGATGAACCCGAGGGAACGCGCCCAGCTGGCGGCCAACACGCTCGTTGCGGAGGCGCCCGGTGGAAAGATCGTGGTCTACCGCGGCGAGACGAGCGATGCCGCCTATTTCATCCTGCAGGGCAGTGTGGGCGTGGGCTATCTCCGGGAGGATGAGTACATCATCCTTAACTATCTGCATGAAGGCGATTTCTTCGGCGAGGTCGCGGCGTTGACGGGCATGGCGCGCACTGCCAACATCATTACCGAGGAGGACAGCAAGTTCCTGATTATCCCCTCGAAAGTAATGAAAGCGTTGGCAAAGAGGTACACGGGCCTGAACATCATGCTGCACACGCTGATCGGGGAGCGCCTGACCCAGACCGAGCTGCCGCGCGGCACCAGCTTTGACCAGCAGCTGCTGCGTGAGCTGCGGACCAGCCAGCCAGTCCCGGAAGAGGAACCGGCACACGTCTGAGATCGCATAAAGGGCCTATGCCACGTCAGATTGCGCCTTCGATGTTCTCTGTGTTTCGGAATCGATCCTTTACCTATATCTGGGTGGCACAATTGGTTTCCTCCATGGGCAGCGCGCTCACGATCCTGGCAGCTTCTGTGCTCGTCTATCGTGAGACAGGTTCCGCCCTGAGCGTGGGCTTGATGCTGATCGCGACCTCGGGTCCCACCGTTTTCGTCGGATTGTTCGCAGGCGTTTTTGTGGACCGGTTGGACCGCAAACGGATCATGCTACTCTCCGACGCGTTGCGCGCGATTTTGATCTTCCTTATCCCGTTCCTGATCCACTGGAATCTGAACTGGCTCTACGCCATCGTGGCATTGACCAGCGCCATCACCCAGTTCTTCGACTCGGCGCATGCCAGCGTCCTACCCGAAGTAGCATCCGACGAAGAGCTTTCCTCTGCCAACGCCCTCATGTCCATTTCCTCAATTGGCTCTCAGATGATCGGGTTTGCGGCAGCGGGACTCATCGTTTCTAACCTCTCCGTGGACTGGGCTTTCTATCTGGACGCGATCTCATTCGTAATTTCTGGCTTGTGTATCTGGTTTACGCGCCTTCCCGCGATGCCCGTGGTCGAGACGACGAGCCTGCGCGCCATCGGCGAGAACCTGATAGACGGCGTGCGCGCGGTGGGAAATACGCCGATTCTGCGTTCCCTGTTCCTGGTGGCGATCCCGGTTTTTTTGAGCTTTGGGTTGAACAACACCCTGATGCTGCCGTTCGCCCTGCAGGAGCTCCACGGAACGGAGTTTGAATTTGGCTTGCAACAGGCGGCTGAGGCGGTGGGCATTGCGCTCGGCAGCCTCTTCATGGCCCGGCTGGCGGACCGAATCCGCGAAGGGCAGTGGCTGGTGCTCAGTTATTCAATCATGGCGCTTTTCTCCATCTGGTATTCGTATGCCACGCATATTGCCCTGGGTATATTTCTCGTCGGTTTGATCGGTGTGATCAATGCGCCCTCATTTATTGGGCGGCAATTGATCATTCAGCGCTCCACACCCCGCGAGATGCGCGGTCGCGTGAACAGCGCCTTCTTCGTCGTGCGCGATGTGATGTTTGTCTCCGGCATGGCACTGGCTGGGCTGGCCGACCTGTTCGACGTGCGCCTTCTGTTCCGCCTCAATTCCTACGCGTTGCTGCTGATCGGGCTGGTGGTGCTGGTCCTGCCCGGGCTTGGGCAACCCGCCGTGCAATGGAAACGGACGCTCAGCCTGTTGCGAGGCGCAGAAGCGGCGCCCCGGCTGGGAGCTGGCAGACCCGCCTCTCTCGCCGAGGTGGAACAGTTCATCGCGCACCTGCCCGAATTGATCGGGATGAGCGCCAAGGAGAGAGCGCAGCTCGCCTCCAATACCCTGGTGGCACAAGCGCCTGGTGGAAAGGTTGTCACGTATCGCGGCGAGACCAGCAATCCAGCCTACTTTATCCTGAAAGGCAGTGTGGGCGTGGGTTATCTCACCTCAGATGAGTACCTGATCGCCAATTACCTGCATGAAGGCGATTTCTTCGGCGAGATTGCGGCGCTCACGGGCGCGGCGCGCACCGCCAATGTGATCACGGAAGAACCCAGCGAATTCCTCATTATCCCGGCACGCGTGATGCGAAACCTTATGAAACAATACCCCGGCCTGCGCCAGGTCTTCTACCGCACGATGATGGAGCGGCTGAGCCAGATCGAATTACCGCTCGGCACACGCCTCGACCAGGAAATGCTGCGCGACCTGCGCACGAGCCAGCCCGACATGGAAGAGCGACCAGCCG
>DAITPI010000486.1:0-3538 GCA_036833655.1 Anaerolineales bacterium
GCGAGGCTCAGGCTCACCACAATTCTCCCTGGCACAGGTCCAATCGCCGCCCGGTTAATGAATCCCGGAAGGTCGGTGGCAGGGACGGGGAACAGCCAGTACTTGGCGAACCAGGCAAGGATGAGAATGAAGAAGATCGCGAGGTAGTTCCGGCGCAAGCGCAGACCAACCGCCTCCCACATCGAGACTGGGAACTTCAGGGAACGCACGTTATTGGCCAGATCCTCTGCCCACCGGGGCGAGGGATGGAAAGGTGGGACCAGCATCGCCGCGAAGAAATCGGTCTCCATCATGCGCACCCGGGCGCTCCACATCTCGTAATAGCGAAAGCGCCGGGCTTCGATGAAAAGAAACAATGTGATCAGCATGGCGTTCAGAATGATGACCCCGTGATGAATGTTCGGCTGACTGAATGCAATAGAAATCGATGCGCCGGTGACCACGATCGCCCAGTTCGTGGTCGCGTCCATCCGCGTACGCCAGACGGTCGTACGCTGCACCTCAGCCCGGAACTCATGCGCCATGGCAGACACGAACTCGCTGCTTTTGAGACGGTACCCCCGGAAGGTCCAGGCGGGGTCTTCCAGTCCCCCTAACTCCAGGGAAGGCTCATCGGACATCGATCAGCTCCTGCATTTCCATAGCCTGATTATAGGACCATTCCACACCTGGTCGCTAGCGGATCGGCACGATAGCCGGGAGCAATACGAGCAATAATGCCACCAGCAGAAGAGTCAACGGCACACCCACCCGAGCATAGTCGCGGAAGGTATATCCGCCCGCGCCCATCACCAGCACATTGACCGAGTGACCGAGCGGTGACATGAAAGCCATCGAGGAGGCGATGGCGATCGCCAGGGCGATCGAGCGCGGGTTCAGACCGAGCTGCTGTGCAGCGCTGATGCCGATCGGGGCAAGGATCGTCACTGCCGCCGCGCCGTTGATCACCTGGGTCAGCAGGACGGTCGCCACCACCAGCACGGCGAGCAGAAGAAAATCTCCGCGTCCCGCGACGCCCGCGAGAATCGCATCCGCAATCAGTGCTGCCCCTCCGGTTTTGGTCAGCGCCACGCCGACCGGGAGCATTCCTGCCACCAGGAACAGGCTGCGCCATTCCACCGAGCGATAAGCCTCGTCCATGCTCAATGCCCCGATCAGGACCATGCCAACCGCCCCGCTCAACATGATCTCCGCGATCAGGTCAGGGAACACGGCAGCCAGACCGAGAGTCAGCGCCATGATCAGGGCGGTGACCCAGCTGCGCATTGTGATCCGTGTGGCTCGCGCAGGCTCCGCCAGCAGGATCAATCCGGGCTCTGTCCGCAGCAGATCGAGGCTCTGTCTGGTTCCCTGGAGCAGCAGACCATCCCCAAACTGGAGAGGCAGATTTGAGAGCCGGGTGCGGATCGAACGACCCTCGCGCCAGATCGCCAGGACCTTCGCGTTGAATTTCTGTTCGAACTGGATTTCCTGTAGCGTCTGGCCCGCCAGAAGAGAGCGCGGTGCGATAGCGGCTTCGATCAGGATCAGGTCGGGCATCGAGAGATAATCTTCCTGCCAGGTGCCCAGCGGCAGGATTTCCAGGATATCCTGCAGGGGCTCTTGCAGCGTATCCTCGGGCCGGCCCACAAGCAGCAACACATCGCCACCCCGCAGCACGGTCTTCCTTTCGATTGGCAGGGTCCGCTTTCCGCGGTGGACGGCGATGACATTCAAATGGTATTTTTCGCGCAGCTGGCTGGCTCCCAGCGTTTTCCCGTCCAGGAGTCCCTTCCGGGGCACAAGCCCGCGGGCAAACCGTTCGTTGAGCTGGTAGGTATTCAGCAGTTCACCCAGCTCCGGATCCTCCCTGGCTTTCTGCGCAGGCGACAGCAGCGGAAGAAATCGGAAGCCGGCCAGAGACATGAACAGGATACCGACCAGGACCATGGGCAAGCCGACCGGCGCAAAGTCGAGCAAGCCAAAACCTGGCAGATTTGCGTCCCTTAACAAACCACTGACGACAATGTTGGTGGTGGTCAGGAGCGTCGCCATGCCGCCGAGGATGGTCCCGAATGCCAGCGGCATGAGCAACCGTGCGAGCGAGAGCCGGGAACGCCGGGCCACACCGGACAACGCCGGGAAGAGCAGCGATGCCGCGGCGATATTGTTCATGAACAGCGAGAGTGCGGCGGCGGCGGCCATTACCCCAAAGATCAGTCTGCGCTCCCCTTTGCCGAACAGCCATAGGATAAAGCCTCCGATCTGCTCAGTGATCCCGGACCGGCGCAGGCCCTCCGCCAGGATATAAGCGGAAAACATGATCACCACTGCAGAGCGACTGAACCCCGAGAAGGTTTCGTGCGGCGTGAGAATACCGCTCAAGCCCAGGCTGAGCAGGAGCAGGAGCGCCACGATGTCTGGCCGGAGGATATTTCCGACCAATAGGAGGGTGGCGATGCCGAGGAGAATGAATGTAATGTTGATTTGATCCAAAAGCGGCCCCTCACAACGTAACAAAAACAGTTGTAATAGCCGCTGTTAGTATACTACCTCCACCATATAGGACCTGTGCATCACGTGATACGAAAAAGAAACACGCCATGACGGGGTGAGCTCCTCATGCATGACCGATATCTCGCCCCGGGGATCTTTTATCGAGGGTATGCCAGGATCACGAACGGCAACAACGGCTTGGCAGGGATGAGCTCGCGCGGGTTCGCGACAAGGATCCCTGTTGAACCGCCGCCATCGAGATTGACCACAATATCCAGGTTCAGATCGGACTGCGTCAGATAGGCGCTCAGCTCATGAAGTGTGAAGTATCCCTCCGGGGCGATCAGGAAGAGGATGCGACCCTCCCGGTCCTGGCCGATCGCGGTCCGTCTGGCTTTCTTATGATCTTCTCGCTCGGGGCCAAAGCCAAGCTGGCCTCCCGGTTTGACAAGCACAGGAAATGACTGCAACGCTTCCTCAAATTGCTCGCCGGGCAGATAGGGTTTCTGTTCCAGCCAGCGGAGCGCAGCGCCGGATTGATCGATCGTCAGCATGCCTCCATAGCCGACAAAGCTTCTCCCCGAGGTCACGCCGTCGATGACCGTGAGCCCATCGGGATAGTATCGCTCGTTCTCGATGCTGAAGTAACCGCCATTCATCACAATAGCGGCGTTGGTCTCCAGCTGCCAGCGTTCCAGAGTCTTGGGCGACGAATCGAAGGCAACGTCGAGCCGGAAATACTTTTGGTCGAGGCGCCAGACATACAACGTCTCAACGGGTTGGTTCTGGGTATCGTAGATTCGGAGCAAGCGGCGCTCCAGCCCGGGATGCAACAGGGACCAGCCGGCTTCGCTCGCATCCGGTAAGATCGCCAGTGTTGTCGGCACCACGGGAGGAACCGGTGTGGCTGGTAATTCCACCGACGCAACCGGTATGGACGCGGCGGGAGGTGTGGGGGTATAGCCCGGTGCAGCCTTAATGTAATAGAAAGAGCTAGCGAAAACCCCTACCCAGGTGAGAAGAAGCAAAAGGTAAAGTGTACGTGAAAGAGGTTTTAACATGC
>DAITPI010000487.1:0-3534 GCA_036833655.1 Anaerolineales bacterium
CTTCATGCCGAGGAAGCTCTTGAAATCAGCGAGCTCCTCATCGTTGGAGGCGTCGTAATAGCCGAAGTCCTTGACGAGGCGCAGCACCAGTCCCTCGAAATTAAGCTCTGTATTGCGGAATTTGACCCAGCCATCCGGGTCGTTGTAGCGATGACCCGTGTTCCAGCCCACGTATGGGTCGCGCTCATCGGCTGCGCTAAAATCACGGACCAGGTCGCTGGGTCCGCCCCAGCCGTGGACGAATATGATTGGAAAGAACTTGGGCATTGCATCCTCCGTCTACCGTCTACAATAATGTTTCCTGTTTCGGTTCGTCTTCCTCACCGGGACCTTTCCACCCATATTTCTTGAAATCCACTTTGTCCTTGACAAACAGAACCCCTTCCCCCTCCAAAAGTTCGCGCTGCTTTTCCGCACCGGGGCGCTCGCTGATCTTGCCCTGCGAATTGATGACGCGCTGCCAGGGCACGTCATCGGGGCAGGCTGCCATCGCGCCGCCTACCCAGCGCGGGCTGAAGGCTTTGTAGCTATCGAAATCCACGCCGACCGGTGGAGGGATCATCAGCGCGATCTGGCCGTAGCTTGCCACCTTACCGCGCGGGATCTGGCGCACGAGGTTCCAGACCTGTTCGTAATAGACCTGCTGGTTGGGAGGAGACGAGTAGCGCATGTTAGCCTTTCCGCGAACAGACCATTGACCATGATCCATGGTCAATGGTCTATCGTCCATTATTCCACGAAGGTCCCGCCCTGCACCTGTTTCTCTATCAGCTCATGACCCGAGTCGAACTTCATCTCCACTTCGATCTGCTGGAAGCAGCGGTTGGTGCCGACCAATCCCTTGCGGACGAAGTAAACTGTGCTATCGCCCTCATAATCGATGCTTAGATCGTTGTCCAGGTCCACGCGACCTTCAATGACCTCACCACAGCGGTTGCATTTGACGTGGAAGACATAGTAGCGTTTTTCGGGTTTGGCGGAGCCACCACCGAAGAGATTTTTGAGGAAGCCCATGATGCTCCTTTCTGTGAAGCCAGCATCGGTGGTTGAGTAGCCCGTTCTCCCGCAGTTCAACTGCGGGAGTAACAGGGCGTACCGAAACCACACGTTTCACGGAAACTGTTACGCGCCGCCCACCTCTGGTTTCGACACCGCACTTGCGGTGGGTGCAGGTGTACGCCCCGCAAAGGGCAGCGGGGCTACTCAACCAGCGATTTCACTTTAATATCGATTCTATTCGCTCCAACTCTTCATCGCTGAAATTCGGGTTGTTCAGCGCGGCGAGATTGTCTTGCAGCTGTTTGACGCTACTTGCGCCGATCAGCGAGGAGGTGATTGCGGGCTTGCGCAGGGTCCAGGCGATAGCCATCTGCGCCAGGGACTGCCCGCGCTCTTTTGCCAGCTCGTTGAGCTTTTCCACTTTGGGCAGGTTCGCTCTAACGTCGTCAGGGGTCAGCCAGACGCGCTCGGTCTTGGTGGCGCGCGCCCCGGCCGGGATACCTCCCAGGTAACGGTCGGTCAGCTGTCCCTGCGCGAGCGGCGAGAAGACGATGCAGCCGATGCCGTCTTCGAGCAGCACATCCAGCAGCCCGTCCTCAATCCAGCGGTCGAACATATTGTAGGAGGGCTGGTGGATCAGGCAGGGAGTCCCCAGGTCGTCCAGGATCTGCGCGGCGCGGCGGGTCTGGTCCGGGTTATAGGAGGAGATGCCGACGTAGAGCGCCTTGCCTTGCCGGACGGCGGCGTCGAGGGCGCCCATGGTCTCCTCGAGCGGCGTCTCGGGATCGAAGCGGTGGCTGTAGAAGATGTCCACGTAGTCGAGTCCCATGCGCTTGAGAGAGGCGTCCAGGCTGGCGAGCAGGTATTTGCGCGAGCCCCACTCGCCATACGGACCGGGCCACATGTCATAGCCCGCCTTGGTGGAGATGATCAGCTCATCACGGTACGGCTGGAAATCCTGGCGGTAGAGCACACCGAAGGTCTCCTCCGCCGAGCCGGGCGGGGGACCATAGTTGTTGGCAAGGTCGAAGTGCGTGACGCCGAGGTCGAAGGCGCGGCGGGCGATCGCACGACCGTTCTCGAGCACATCCTGCCCACCGAAGTTGTACCACCAGCCGAGCGAGATGGCAGGCAGCTTGAGCCCGCTGTGACCGACGCGGTTGTAAATCATGGAGTCGTACCGGGTTTCTGAGGCGAGATAGGGCATGGATTTTTCCTTAGTCGAGGATTCTGGTGTAGTTCGGGGCATGCCGAAACCATCTGGAATGGAAATTGCTCTTGTTACCAGGTGGATTCGATACGGGCTGCGCCCTGCTCGACCACCTGATTGACTTGTTATTTGTATATCAGTTGAAATCGCTCGCACACCAGCGGCATGTCTTCTGAGAACTCTCTGCCGATTTTGGGAAGCGCGCGAGAAAAGAAGTTCTTGTGCGCCTGGCGCCAGTAGTCCAAGGAGAAGTCGCCTTCTCCTTCGGCACGGGCAAAGTCAGAATCGACCTCATTATATTTGCGAATTGTCACTTCTGTAGTCTCGACGATGCAGAGGGGTTTGCCGCGTCCATCCAGGACGACAGTGATCAAGCCTTCGAGCGGGAGGGGTTGGCCTTCCGCCTCCCATTCCCACAGGGCGGAACAGGTGGCGGTCTTGATGCCCCGGGCAATCAGCTCGCCGAGCTCGTCTGCCATCTCCGGGCTGTCGCCCCAGGCTTCGGCAATATAGGCTCTGGATCGGTAGCGTGAATCGGCTGGAAGGACGGAGAGGAATTTCTGCCAGTACGCGCTTACGGTCTCTTCTGTCATTCTCTCTCCGGACGGAAATGGACCAGTCGATACTCCTTCGAAACGGTATCCAGTTGTTCATCGTCCAGCTTCTTCGGGTTGATCCCAAACAGCGGACCGGCGAAGCCCGAGGCGATGATCACCTGTCGCAGCAGGAAAAGCCGCTCCGGGGAATTGGAAACGTCTTCGGCGCAGTAGTAATCCTTTCCTTCGGGTAACCATAATTCCACCCGGGGGTTGGCAAGCATGTTGCGGTACCAGTCGGAAACCGGGCCAAAACCTGCTGTGCAATAGATCTCACCGTCCACCATCGCGTAATTGACAGGGGTGAGATATTCCCTGCCGCTCTTGCGGCCGCGGTGTTTGATGACCATGATACGCCCGAACCCCGCGGGCCACATGTTCATGGCTCTGCCCCAGCCCATTTTCCACATCCATACCATGAAGCGGTTCATCGTATGGAAGAACCTGCGCAAGGAGTTCATCTGCTGCGGTGTAGCGTTTGAGGCGTTCATATGCCCTCCCAAGAATATTGCTTTGACTGATTGATCGCCTGGTCGAAACCCATGTTCTCCGGTAAACACTCCCTTGCGGGAGGCACGCTGCGCAGTCGACTGCGTGGCCCGGCGAACACTCGACCCTCCGCTCAGGGAGGAGTGGTTACTTCCAGTCCCAGCTCTTCAAAACCTCCATGGCTTTGTAGTGGGTCAGGTCCAGCTGCAGCGGCGTGATGGAGACATAGCCCGCGGCCAG
>DAITPI010000488.1:0-3534 GCA_036833655.1 Anaerolineales bacterium
CTCAGCAATGCCCTGAAGTATGGAGGGCGGCCGCCGCGCGTGGAACTGGGCGCCTCAGCCAGCCCGGACGGTATGCTCCGCTTCTGGACGCGGGACAACGGGCCGGGCATCCCGCCGGAGAAGCGGACATGCCTGTTTACACGGGGCAACCCGCGCAGCCGCCCCAGTCATTCGGGAGACGGGCTGGGCCTGCCGATCGTGCACAACATCGTCGAGAAACTGGGTGGTGAGGTGGGTGTCGAGAGCGCAGAGGGCCAGGGCAGTCTCTTTTTCTTCACCCTGCCGGCGGCGGCGTCGTGCGAGGCTTGAGACCCGCTCCCACCGCCGTCGCAGTTGGTATCCGTAGAGAGCACGCGAGGATGCAAGCGAACAATCACGTCGTCTGGCGCGGAGATCAGGAAGCATAAATCTTGTTTGCGGGTGCGTAGATCCACAGCCCATTTGGTCGCTGTTCCGGATCACCGGAGCGGGCGTGGTGAGCACAGTGGCGAAACCGACCGCACTGGGTCGGTTTCGCTCGTTTAATATTGGTCATGCAGCTTGGAAAAGATAAACTATGCAAAAAACAATCATATCTTTCCTCCTGGGGGTACTGGTTGTCTCTGTCCTCTCTCAAGGGCAGATTGTCTACGCGCAGCAATTGTCCTTTCCGGCTGAGATCAACAAGAGCTTCACGCCGATCTCCATTCCAGCCGGAGGGGTCTCGCGCCTCCGGGTGACCATCTATAACCCGAATGCCTATACCCTGACAAGCGCCTCCTGGACAGATAATTTGATCGGTGTACAGCCGGGCCTTGCGATTGCAGGCTCTGTAAATTTGAGCAACACCTGCGGCGGCACGGTCCGTGCAGTCCCCGGAGGGACAAGTCTGTCGTTAAGCGGCGGTATTGTCCCCGCTCAATCTGGGATCACACCAGGGTCCTGCACAGTTGCTGTCGACGTTACAGCAACCATTCCGGGGAATCTGATCAACACTCTCCCCTCCGATGCATTGACGTCCATAGGGGCAGGTGTAGTGATCACCAATACCTCGCCGGCAAGCGCCACTTTAAATGTGACCGGAACCGCGACGCCGCCTCCCACGCCTCCACCGCCTGCATTGCCTCCCGTGGCTCTCGACAAGAGCTTTAGCCCGGGCACAATCTGGGCTGGAGGGGTTAGTCAACTGTCGATCGTGATCAGGAATAACCAGACGAGTGGAAGTCTCACGCAGGCTTCCCTGACAGATAATCTGCCGGCGAATGTTTTCCTTGCCAACCCGGTCTCACCATCGTTGGCCGGCTGTGGAGCCTCTGCCTCTGTGACAGCAAACAGTGGCGGCACAGCCGTCGCCCTGAACAATGGCACGATTGCCCCAGGCTCCACCTGTACCATTCGTGTGAACGTAACTTCCAGTGTGCAGGGAACGTATACCAATCGGATTCCTGCCAATTCGCTGCGAACCCAGGAGAATCTTTCCAATCCTGGCGATGCCACCGACCGGCTCACCGTGCAGGCGATTGGCATTGCCAAAGTCTTCTCGACAGGGATCATTTCAGCCGGCAGAACGGCTACCCTGACCATCACGCTGCAGAACCCCACAGGGTCTGACTATACCGGCGCTCACTTTACCGATACTCTGCCCAGCCCGCTGACCGTGGCGCCGGATCCGGCCATCTCCAATACGTGTGGCGGGACACTCTCTACGACACCGTCGAATACGATCAGCCTGACCGGTGGTGTCATCCCCGCCGGCAGTCCCGCTACGCCGGGAACGTGTACGATTTCCGTCCAGGTGACTGTGCCGGTGGATGCGGTTTCCGGGAACCTGACAAACACGATTGCACGTGGCGCTTTGGGCACCGATCAGGGCGTCAGTAATCCACGCGCAGCAACGGATCGGATCACGGTCCGGGGCACCAATGTGACCGCATCCAAGTCGTTTTCAAATAGCTCGATCACAGTAGGCGAAAACTCGAGGTTGAGAATCGATTATGTTGCGCCCAGCGATACGAACCTGACAAATTTCTCGATCGTCGATAATCTGCCTTCAGGCATGACGATCACCAATTCCACGCCTGCCGCCACGAGTGGCTGTGGAGATTCTGCAATATTGACTGCGAATACAGGCGAAGCTACGATTTCTCTGACGAACGGCTTGATCCTGGCCGGGCAACGCTGCAGGATTCATGTTTTTGTGACGGGCAGGGTGGCAGGCATCTACACCAACACAATACCTCTTGCGAACATTGGCAACAATGAGAATCGCTTCCCTCCAGGGGATCTGACCGCAGACCTAAGCCTGACGAATCCGGCTCCTGGGAATCTCGCGATGGCGCTGGTCAAGGGCTTCGAGCCATTGACGGTTTTTGGCGGCGCCTCCTCGACCATGAGTATCCTGTTGATCAACCCGGGAAACGTCACGCTGACCGGCATTGCCTTTACCGATACGATGCCAGGCGGCATGATCCTGGCGAACCCTCTAAACTTCAATGTGGGGAGCTGTGGCGGCGCCCTCCGTGGAGTCTCCGGCACAAGCACCTTCTCGTTCAGCGGCGGTAATTTGCCGGCTGGCGGCAGATGCACGCTGACCCTGAGCGTGACCATGACAATCAACGGTAATCTGACAAACACCATCCCGCAAAATGCCGTAACTACGTCGGAGGGAGCAAGTAATCCGGACCCGGCGGAAGCCTCCCTGACGAACCTGCCGGGCGCGAGCGTCAACAAGTACTTCTCCTCCAATCCAATCACGGCTGGCTCTTACTCCTCCCTCACGATCACGATCCAGAACACTGGAAACGTAGCTTTGAGTGGCATGGGGTTAAAGGATACGCTGCCAGGAGCTCTTCCTGCTGGTCTTGTCATCGCAAATCCACCGGCGCCTGCACCGATCAATAGCTGTGGCGGAGCTTTATTAGCCGAGGCAGGGACTCAAATGATTGAATTGACGAACGGGTCCCTGGTCGCCAGCGCGGCCTGTAGCATGGTTGTCAGTGTTACAAGTACCACCTCCGGAAGTTACCAAAACACCATTCCAGCTGGAGCTCTCAGTTCAGATCAAGGGGCGACAAACCACAATGTTGCCACGGATACGCTGGTAGTGACGGTCAGTTCGGTTGCCAGACGCAGCGTTGGAAGTGGCGGCAATATTTCAACGCCCAGTGTGTCGACTACCAACACATTCCTAATTCCTGTGACAGGCTTCGCTCCCGGCAGGGTGACTGGATTCGATATTTCTGCTCTTCCTGTTTATGAGGGGACTAGCCTTACGCTTGAAATCCCTGTGCTCAGGGTAAAAACGACCATTGTCGGCGTCCCATCCAGGGACGGGGGATGGGATGTCTCCTGGCTGCAAGATCAGGTTGGATGGTTGCATGGGACCGCTTATCCCACCTGGAAAGGCAATAGTGTGCTGACAGCACATGTGACCAACGCAGACGGAAAGCCTGGCGTATTTTCCCAACTGAAAGCCCTGGGTGTGGGCGAATATGTCTTTGTGTACAACGCCGGTTACCGCTATACCTACAAAGTTGTATCGAATGATTTTGTCCA
>DAITPI010000489.1:0-3531 GCA_036833655.1 Anaerolineales bacterium
ACAATGCGTTTCTAAGAAACTGAAGTAGAGTAATTGCAAGAGGAAATTGGCTGGCGAGTTAACCACAAAAAGGCGTCGCGCCCATTTTCGAAAACGACGCCGTGAGTTTATCGCCATTTGTCGAGGGCAGCCCCGGTCACTTAAGGTATATAGCCGCTCCGCGTAAACGGGGTCATAGCGCAAGACGCCCGCCACCGATAGCTGGAGACATATATTCCTTGTTGACTCGGGCATTCATTTTGCGCGATAATAACTTCACGAATGACGCTCGGGCAGCGATCCGGCCAATGGTATGCCGTCCGCGCGATATCTGATCCTGAGGATCTCCACTAGTTCCTCTCATGGTAGGAGATCAACAGGGGGCCAGCCGGCTTCAAGACTGGCGAGCAACTGCCAAGCCAAATGGACACAATAGATGGAGGTGCTTCAATGACGACCAAGACCAGAGAGCGTACACAGGCCAAGGATGCTCCACTCAGGTTTAGGAACTGGGCCAAAACCATTAAGGCGGTCAAGGCGAAGCGGCAGGAGGCGAAACTTGACATGCTGATCGAACGCTACGTTGCCGATCCAAAGCGGGCGGAGAGCCTGCGCCTGGAGCGACAGCGTGGGTCCGTCGACATTATCGCGTCGGCAGAACGAGTAGGACAACACTTCTTCCCTCCATCGATCAAAGCAGTGAGGTTGGATCCGAGGAGACAGAAGAGCGTTGAGCCCAGCCTCGAAGACCTGGCGGGATACCGGCCCGATCACCTGGCGCTGCGGCCTGTTCCTGAACGCCTGCCTCGGAAATTGCAGGTCCCTCGCCAGTGGAGACGCCAAGTGGGGCGCGAAGATAACCTCGGCGAGCCAGGAACCATCTTCGCTCCCGATACTCGCTACGTCTTTTCCGATACCTCGTTCCCCTGGTGTACGTGCGGCCGCGTCCAGACCTCGAGCGGCTCGGGCTCGGGCGTGATGATCGGACCCCGCCACCTCATGACGGCAAGCCATGTGATCAACTGGGGACCAAACAACACCGCCGGGTGGGTTAAATTTACACCGCTGCAGTTCGATACAAGCGAGCCGTTCGGAGTCGCATGGGCCACGCGCATCTATTGGTGGCAGCGGGTGAATGGGGGCGATGGTATTAGCTCGAACGAGGCTGCTTTTGACTATGTTGTCTGCGTACTGGATCGTCGTCTTGGAGATGTCACAGGCTGGATGGGTTCGCGGGGTTACTCGTCCGATTGGAATGGTGGCGCCTACTGGGCTCACGTTGGATATCCGGGCGACCTGGGCGGCGGCGTACGCCCCGTCTTTCACGGCAGCGGCGTCATTGACAGTACGATCTCGGAGTCGACCAGTGGCCGGAGCTCGTTCCGCATGATGCACCGAAATGACTACTGGTTCGGCCAATCGGGGGGACCAGCGTTTGGTTGGTGGGGCAGTGAACCGTGGCCACGCGTGGTCGGTATCTATAGTGCAGTGAATTGGGGAGTAACCGGCGGTCCGAATGCGAACGGCGGCGGTAACCCGCTTTCCGAGTTAATCAACTACGCACGCACCGTTGAGCCGTAGCACAGCGTTGAACGCAGTGCGGGTCGATCTGGCCAGTTCCTGTTGAGGATTGACGCATATATATTCGGAACGTTGGCGTGACTCTGCGTGAACTCCTTCGTAATTGGTTGATGGAGTCTCCATCCAGTCAAACTGCTCAGGAAGCTTCCGGCAGCAAAGATGAAAACACGGTATCCCTGGTCTATAAGGTAACCAAGGAGGCGCTCGCAGCCCAGCCAGCTCAGCTGAACTCGCTTGAGACAAAGGCAAGTACGTTGCTTGCCTTCGCGGGCGGGATTTTTGCCTTGCTTATGGGTGCTAGAGAGACGTTGATTGTTCTCCCAAGATCCAGCCAGTTCCTGATGCTCGTAAGTATTGCACTTTTTGCAGTCTCGGTGGTCCTGGCTTTTGTGGTTATCTGGGTTCGTCGTTATAGGGGTGATCCTAATCCGGAGTTACTGGCTGAGAAGTATCTTGAATCACCTTTAGAGAACATTCAGCTCCAGCTCATCTCGAATTTGATAGTTGCCTGGAAAGCCAATCACGCTTCGATCGAGCGCAATGCAACCTATTTGCGCTTTGCATTTCTCACACAAACAATCGCTTTTCTCCTGCTTGGGATGGCGTTGTTCGTGTCTTTTCCGTAGCACGAAAGTGAGTTTTCTTGAGTGAGTACTCCGCCTTCGCTCCCGCCACCAGATCCTGATCTCGAGCTATTGATATCTAGCGTCATAGTCAGATCTGGTGACGATACTCCCACGACCATCATTGCCAAGAACCAGCCCGATCCTTCTGTTCGCGTATCGTGGCAGACGAAGCTAAGTATGCTCAGTGGAGCGTGGCGCTTGAACATCCTTCTTCAGTCCTTAACTTCCAGCGCCGAACACGCTCTGGCAGATCTCTCTGTTCCGGTTTTGCCGGGTTCCGTCTCTTACACCGAAGAGGTCAAAATAAACGTTGGGCTCTTGCCAGTGGATGTGTACAGGCTCGTCACGAGTGTGACCTACCTCGATGCAAAGAATTCTCCAGTTTTTGTAGGTTATAGTGAAGAGCTGATACAGATCGTGTCTGATTGACAATCACGGCAGCGGTAGCCTGGTAAAGAAGGAAGTCGGCTTCATGTAATGTGCTGTGGCATGGAATTGGACGTATTGCGCCAGGCAGGCGCATGCCGCGGTGTAGGGTCCTAAAATCTTGCCTGCTCTCTGCCATCAGGCAGTTCATGAAGAGCAAGAACACGGCAGGACCCCTATTCTCTATCGTACAGTTGGACAGATGGAGGTGCATATGGCCGGGATGAAGATCTTTATTAGTTACTCGCACAAAGACGATAGGTGGCGCAAGCTACTGAGCGAGCAGCTCCAAGTCCTGGAACGGGAAGGCCTCGTACAGTTATGGGATGACCAGAAGCTCCATGCGGGTGAGAACTGGCGCGAGAGTCTCTACCAGCAGTTACTGGAGGCTCAGATTGCCATCTTGATGATCTCCCCCTCCTTTCTGACCTCAGACTTCATCCGCGATGTCGAGGTCGCAACACTTTTCGAGCGGTGTGAGAAAGAAGGCGGCACAATCCTTTACCCTCTCCTGATAAGACCATGCCCCTACGAGGTAGTTGGCTGGCTGCGGAAAAAGCAAATGCGTCCCAGGGGTCCCCAGCTCAGGGCACTATCCACATTTCGGGGATCGAGACTGGAAGAAATCTGTGCCGAAGTTGCCAGTGAGATCGCGACCATCGCTCAGGCAGCCGCGACAACAGCAGAAAATTGAATCATGTGAATCGTCAATCGAGCCGGGAAACGGAAGTGGGTTGTAAAAAAAATCTTCCTCGTTGGATGCCCCCTCCCACCGCCTGGAATGCACAAAAGGAGAAGGCTGCGGCAGCTACTCCGCAGTCTTCTCCTGTATCTAATTCAGCAGCGACCAGATTGCCTGACCGCACCTCGGCTCTTGCGGTTTCGGCAGGAGGCGAGCCTTGATGTCCCTGGGCAGGGA
>DAITPI010000490.1:0-3528 GCA_036833655.1 Anaerolineales bacterium
CGGGCGAGAAGGGCCTATGCGGTGCTCGCGACGAGCGAAATGGCGCTGTATGCAAACATCATCCTCAAAAAAGGCGTGGTCAAGCCGTAGATTGAGATACTATGCCAGTCGTCAAGTTGTACGCCAACCTGCGCAGGCTTGCAGGGACAAAGGAAGTATCCATCACGGGAACGAGTGTTGGGGCGCTGATCGACGAACTGGCTCGACAAAAGCCGCTGGTTCTGGATGCACTTCTTGTAAACGGGGTCTTGCGTCCTCACATTGTGATTACCCTGAACGGGCACAATGTCACCGATCTGGCCGCGCCCGTCACAGAGCACGACGTTGTTGCAATTTTCCCGCCGATTGCAGGCGGTCATCATCGTAGAAGCGACTTCAGTACAAACGGCTGAAGCCGTTCCTACTTCAACGCTGAGGAGTAGCTATGGCTGGTTGGTCTGAACGAGTATTGGATATCGATCTGAGCACTCACACGTATACGGTCTATCCCCTGGATATGGACATGGCGCGGTTATTTGTGGGTGGGCGAGGATTGGGGGCGCGCCTGTTGTGGGACCTGGTGGGGCCCGAAGTGGAGGCGCTCTCGCCGGAAAATGTTTTGATCTTTACGAATGGTCCGTTGACGGGGACGGGCTACCAGACGAGCAACCGTTTTTCGGTGTCGACCAAAAGCCCATTGACCGGCACGGTGCTCGATGCCAACTCGGGTGGCTTCTGGGGCATGCAGTTCAAGAAGGCCGGTTACGATGTGATGATCATTCGGGGAAGGTCCGAGAAGCCGGTCTGGATCGAGATCAAACAGGATGCCATCGCCTTCCACGACGCGAGCGAGCTGTGGGGTATGCGCGTCTTTGCCTTGACCCAGAAGCTCGGGCAAAACAACAACCGGCGGAATGTGTTGTGCATCGGTCCCGCGGGAGAGAACCTGAGCCGGATCGCTGCCATCATGAATGACCGGGAACGCGCCCTGGCGCGCGGGGGTCCCGGGGCAGTCATGGGCTCCAAAAACCTGAAGGCAATTGTTGTGGAAGGGAAAGACCGCCCCGCGATTCAAGACCCGGAGCGTTTCAAATTCCTGCTGTACGAGACGCGCAAGCTCCTGGCGGCAAGCCCATTGACCAGCCAGGCATTGCCCGAGTTTGGCACCGTCGTCTTGATGAATATCATGAACAACCTTGGCGCCCTTGCCACCCGCAACCATCAGCAGACCCAGTTCGAGGGCGCGGAGGCGATCTCGGGCGAAGAATTGACCGATAAGTACCTCGTCAAGAACGCCTCCTGCTGGGCGTGCCCGATCAGCTGTACGCGGATCAGCAAAACGGACAAGGTGGAAGGCGAGGGCCCTGAATTCGAGACCACCTGGGCGTTCGGCGCGCAGTGTGGGATCGCTGATCTGCCGGCCATCATCGAGGCAAATTCCGTGTGCAACGACCTCGGGCTGGATACGATCTCCGCGGGCTCGACGATCGCCTGTGCCATGGAGCTAAGTGAACGAGGCTACATGGACTCTGATCTGCGCTTCGGCCGCGCCGACCAGCTGGTGCCCATGGTCGAGGCGATGGCTTATCGTCGAGACATCGGCGCAGACCTGGCGGATGGCAGTCTCCGCCTGGCGACGAAATATGGCCACCCGGAGCTGTCCATGTCTGCCAAAGGCCTGGAGATGCCCGCCTACGACCCGCGCGGGATGCAGGGTCAGGGCCTGCTGTATGCTACCTCCAACCGCGGCGGCTGCCACATGCGCGGCAACATGGTGGGCGTGGAAGTGTTGGGCTTGCCCAAGCTCATCGACCGCTTCCAGGTGCAGGGCAAATCCAGCTTTGTGATCCTGCACCAGAATGTCTCGGCTGCCATCGACTCACTGGTGCTCTGCAAGTTCACCAACATGGGCGTTGCAGAGGAGTACTTTGCGCGCGTGCTCTCTACGGTAACAGGCATCCACTATGCAACCGGGGACCTGGTCAAGGTCGGAGAGCGGGTCTGGAACCTGGAAAAGCTATACAACCTGCGCGAGGGCTTCAGTCGCAAGGACGATACACTGCCCCCGCGCCTGCTCAACGAAGCGCCGACAGATGGTCCATCGCAGGGTTGGGTGGTCCAATTGGAGCCCATGCTGAAGGAGTATTACCGCGGGCGCGGCTGGGATGAGAACGGCGTTCCCACCCCGAAGAAGCTTGCGGAGCTCGACCTCGCGGGCTTGCAGGTCGCGGTGCCTTGAGCGCCATGGTGCTCTGGAGAAGAAAGGATATCCTATGATCGACGAACGTATCTTCGAACAATTCCGGGCGATTGGTCGTGACCTGTATGTGGCAGGGATGATCAGCTCGCATGGCGGCAACCTCAGCGTCCGTTTGGGAGACCGCGTGGTGATCAAGCGCCGCGGCGCCATGCTTGGGAATCTCAAGCCGCACGATCTGATCGAGACGGGGCTGGAGAAGAACGACAGCGGTGTGGCTCTGGCATCCACCGAACTGCTGGCACACCGTACGATTTATAAGATGACCCCAGCCCTGTCGATTGTCCACTGCCATCCGCGTATGGCGATTGCCTTCTCCCTCTCGCGGGATGAGATCGTCCCCATCGACAACGAAGCCTCGTACCTGCTCAAAAAGATCCCGGTGGTCACAGAGGAATTTCCCTCCGGCACGCCGGAGATGGCAAACAAGGTGGCGAGCGTCCTGCAAAACTACAAGATCATCATGTTGCGCGGTCATGGAAGCTTTGCCATCGGCCAGACTCTCGACGAAGCCTTCTTCTGGACGAGCACCCTGGAGGAGGCCTGCCAGATCGCCTTCTATGCCAAGCTCATCAACGAACCCTTCATTGAATATCGCCGGATGAGCGAAGCATATACCAAGTTCTAGTTTCCCGTCGATTCAGGTCTTAGTGTTAGAAATGAGAATATGATTACCAAATCCGAGAATTTTCAGTACGTGAGTTATTTGTGGGACGACGAGGTCGCGGACCGGCTGGATCCGGTGGAGCGTCTGCGTTATCGCAGCAACCTGCTCGGCGCGGACCAGCGGATCACCAATACCGGCGGCGGCAACACCTCCTCCAAGATCAGGATGAGCGACCCTCTGATGGGCGAGGAGGTGGATGTCCTCTGGGTCAAGGGCTCCGGCGGCGACCTGCGCACCGCAACGCGCCTCAACTTTGCTTCCCTCTACATGGATAAGTTTCTCTCCCTGGAGGGCATTTATCAGAGGGCAGAAGCGCGAGGCCCAAAGACCCCGGTCGAGGATGCCATGGTGGAGATGTATCGCCAAACCACCTTCAACCTGAATCCAGCCGCGGGCTCGATCGATACGCCCCTTCACGGACTGATTCCCTTCCGGCATGTGGATCACATGCACCCTGTCTCGGTTATCGCGATCGCGGCAAGCAGGGACCAGGAGCGGCTCACACATGAGATTTTCGAAGAGGAAGTGGGCTGGGTTCCCTGGCAGCGCCCGGGATTTGACCTCGGGCTGGTGATGCGGGACAAGCTCGAGCAGGATCCGGACCTGAAGGGCCTGGTGATGGGCC
>DAITPI010000491.1:0-3511 GCA_036833655.1 Anaerolineales bacterium
GGTCTACAACCTGCGCTATGATCGGCAGAAATCGGTGTTCTCGAATAACTTGATAGAGAAGATCCTGGAGATGCCCGCCACCACACGCAATCTCACGACGATCATGAAGATTGCGGAAAAATACACGTAGAAATCTCCTGCTTCGGGCGGGAGATTTTCTTTACGGCACATCAGTAGCCTGTATAATCCACGGAATGAGCATCCCGGACGGCACTGTCACAGAGCTGGAGCTGCGCCGCAACACAGGCGAGCGCGGCACGAGAAAATATATCGCCTATGAGGGCATGGTGTACGATGTGACCGATTGCCCCAAGTGGCGAACCGACCTTCACGAGCAGTTACACTTCCCCGGGCAGGACCTGACGAGCGAGCTTCCCGATGCTCCGCACGCGCAAGATGTATTCTCAAGACCCTGCGTAAAAGTCGTAGGCAAATTACAGAGCACACAGAGGTAATGCATGACTGAGCTGAAATGGTGGCAGACGGCCGTCTTCTATCAGATCTATCCGCGCTCCTTCGCGGATGGCAATGGCGATGGCATCGGCGATTTCAAAGGGATCATCGAAAAGCTCGATTATCTCGCCAGCCTGGGCGTCGATGGCATCTGGCTCTCGCCACACTTCCCCTCGCCCAACTGGGATTGTGGCTACGACATCTCAAATTATATGAATGTTGCGCCGGAGTACGGAACAATGGAGGATTTCAAGATGTTCCTGCGCGAGGCGCATGCTCGGAACCTGCGTGTCATCCTGGACCTCGTGCTGAATCACACCTCCGACGAGCATCCCTGGTTCCTCGAATCGAAGTCCAGCCGGGACAACCCCAGGGCGGACTGGTACATCTGGATGGATACGCCGCCGAACAACTGGCAATCGTGCTTCGATGGCGAAGCATGGAGCTACGTTCCCGAGCGTGACCAGTACTATTATCACTACTTCATGAAGCAGCAGCCCGACCTCAACTGGCACAACCCCGAGGTCAGGCAAGCCATGTGGGAGGCGGTGCGCTTCTGGCTGGATCTCGGCGTGGATGGTTACCGCCTCGACGCGATCGGCACGATCTTCGAAGACCCGGACCTGACGCCTCACAATGTTCCCTTTGACCTGGCGGGGATCCGGAGCGCATCCGACCTAGCTCGGACCCGGGCGGAAAAGAAAAAGATCGAACAATACTGGCACGATATGTTCAGGCATCAGTGGGGCCAACCTGGCATGCATGAACTGATGAAGGAACTGCGTTCTGTGATCGATGAATACGACGGGGATCGTCTGCTGGTCGCGGAGGATGACAATATCGATTATCTGGGAAACGGCGACGACGAGCTGCACCTGGTCTTTAACTTTCCGCTCATGCGCGCCGAGCGCATCATCCCCGACCATATTCGCCGCAACCAGAAGGAACGCTTAGCCCGCCTGGACGGACTCCCGGTGAGAGGCTGGCCCTGTAACACCCTTGGCAACCATGACAATTCTCGCATCCACACCCGCTACGGCGACCGGCAGCACGACGCGGAGCTGGCGCGTCTCAACGCAGCGCTGGTGCTGACGCTCAGAGGGACGCCCTTCCTCTATAACGGCGAAGAGATCGGCATGACAGATCTGCTCATCACCGATCCGACAAAGCTGCGCGACACGATGGCAACCTGGTATTATGACCGGTTGGTCAATGAGCTGAAGGTGGATCCCGGAGAGGCCGCGGTGCGCGCCGGGGAGATGTCCCGGGACAAGAATCGCACTCCCATGCAGTGGTCCAACAGCCCGAACGGCGGTTTCTCCCTGGCCGGTGTGGAGACCTGGCTGCCTGTCAACCCGAATTATCGCAATGGCATCAATGTGCGCGACCAGGAGCATAACCCAATCTCCTTACTCAATTACTACCGGCATCTCTTGCAGCTGCGCCGGGAGTTGCCCGCGCTCGTTGACGGTGAATACATCCCGCTCAACAACACCGCCAAGGATTACTTTGCCTTCCTGCGCAAATCAGGAGAACAGACGGTTCTTGTCATCTTGAACTACTCTGAAAACAGGCTGGACCTGGATTTCTCGCGCACCCGGGAGATCAAGGGCCACCAGCTGCAGATCCTGTTCTCCAGCGCCGAGCGCCTGAAGACTGCCAAACCTCCGTTTGGATTGACCATCAATCCCTTCGAGGTCTTCATTGCGGCAGTCGTGTAAGAAGGGCTCTCTTGCGCCGGGTTTAACATGAAAATAGATCCTCCGAAGCACAAGAGGCAGCCCCGCTTCGTCACGCTCTGCGGGCGGATCTTCCGTGACACGGACCCCGCTTACTTCCCGCGCGCCCAGTACCGCGGCCGGACTATCTACCTTTGCACCGAATCCTGCCTCGGCGCGTTCCTGTCTGATCCAGATGTGTTTTACAGGGTGCATCGAAATTCAGAGAAGGGGAAGACGCCGTGAAGCCAACCGATGGGGAATATGACAGGCAAACCGGATTGGTCCTCAGCATCCTGATCTCGCTTCTTTTGCGTTGGATTTTGATCTTTCGGGGCGGCCAATATTACATTTCCGATGAAACTCGTTATGTGGCTTCTCAAGAGGCAGCTGCGTTCATTCTACAGGGCGAGGTGGGGCATGCATTTTCGCACCTGGCGGCTTCGCCGGAACATCTTGGGTTCAAGGTGATTGGCATCCTGCCCGCGCTCCTGGAATATATTACCGGCCCAAGCCTGGTCATGCCGGCCCTGTTCTTCAGCCTGTTTTCGGTGCTCAATCTCTATTTGATCTTCCTGCTGGCACAGCGCGCATCAGGCGGAACCTCCAAAGCGCCGCTGTATGCCCTGATGCTTGCTTCAGCTTGCCTTTCTCTTCTCTATTACTCGCGGCATCTTTTTCCATATGATGTGTCCATGTCATTTGGACTTCTGGCATTCTACGTTGGTCTGGGTAGACGGCAGACAATCAAGGAATCCCTGGCTTGCGGTCTTTTCAGTTTCCTGTGTTTTGTTACGTACAATGGATACTGGTCCCTGGCATCCCTTGCTATGCTTGTGCATATTCTTATACGTGACAAAGGGATCGCCGTGATGTTTCAGAAAGCAATTTGGACGGCTGCAGGTTTCATCCTCCCACTTGCCTTGTTGATCGGCGCGGGGTCCCTCGCGGGAGTGGACATGCTCTCTGCATATCACCTGTTTTCCAGGTCGATTACGCAGGGGGACTTTGCGGAGGGCTGGAGTCTCCCCATTGCCTACTTTTGGCATACCGAACATGCCGTCATCGTTGTTTTGGGCATTTTGGCCGTTCTGGCGCTCCTGAGGATGTTCAAAGGCTTGGCAGGCTATACCGGTATATGGCTGGCCGGACTCCTGTTCATCTACATTTGTCTGCTGGTTCCGTCTGTCTTTCTTCACTACGCCGTTGTGTATGGACGACTCGCACGGCAGATGCTGCCCTTCCTCATTCTTTTATCGGCAGACGGTCTGGTTTTGCTGGAACAGCGCATGCCGTTAGGAACACGGATTGTAGCCGTGATCATGGTAACGTTTTTTGTT
>DAITPI010000492.1:0-3498 GCA_036833655.1 Anaerolineales bacterium
TACGATCTCCGCACCAAGTGCCTCTACTTGTCGGATCGCAGCTCGGAGGGCAGCATCTACCCCGGCATCCAATCCCTCGACGAAGTATTCCCGCGGAATGCCGATGCGCAGCCCATGCAGGCTTTCGGTCTTGTTCAGGATCTCGGAGTAAGGCTGAATGGGCTCGATCCGCGAGGTGCTGTCTTTCGGGTCATGCCCGGCAATTGCCTCGAGCACCAGGGCGACATCCTGGGCGCTGCGCGCCATGGGACCGATCGTGTCGAAGGACGAGACCAGCGGAATCAAGCCATAGCGCGAAACGCGTCCGTAGGTGGTCTTGAGCCCCGTCACCCCGCAGAACGCGGCGGGCATGCGGACCGATCCACCTGTGTCCTCACCCAGGGCGAAGGGCGCCAGTCCCGCCGCCACCGCCGCAGCCGACCCACCGCTCGAGCCGCCGGGGACGTAGTCGAGATCCCACGGGTTGCGTGTGGTGAAAAAGCCGGAGTTCTCGGTGGACGATCCCATCCCGAACTCGTCCATGTTGTTCTTGCCGAGCAGGACCGCCTGGCTGGACTTCAGCCTAACGATCGCGGTGGAGTCGTAGAACGGCTTGTAGCTCGCAAGGATCTTTGACGAGCAGGTGGTGTTGACGCCGCGCGTTGAGATGGAGTCCTTGGCGGAGTAGGGGATGCCGGTCAACGGAGGCAGGCCTGCCTCCGACTGGATCCGCTTATCCGTCTCCCGCGCCTGCTCGAGCGCAAGCTCCACCGGGACCGTGACGTACGATTTGATCTGCGGATCGAGCCGCTCGATGCGCCTCAGATAGCCGCGCGTTAATTCCTCCGAGGAGATCTCGCGGCGGGCGAGCAGCTCGTGCGCCTGCTGGATGCTGAGCTCGTGAAGCTCCATATTACCCTTCGATGTGCACGCGTGGGATCACAACGTAATCGTCTCGTGCCTGCGGTGCGTTGGCGAGGAACTCATCGGTAGGGGTGGAAGGCTCCACCTCATCGGCGCGTGTCACGCTCTCGTTGGTAGACGAGAGATAAGCAGGGGGGACATCTTCGGTGTCTACTTCGTTCAGGACGCTGACGTAATCCAGGATGTCCTTGAACTGCGGCACAAACACCCCCGTCTCTTCCTGCGAAAGGTCCAGCCGCGCCAGCGCGGCGATCTCCCGGACCAGCTTCTCATCCACCTGGATTCTGACTGTCTCGCTCATCGAACAACCTCCCAATCTCTACTCTCTACTCTCTGTTCTCTACTCTCTGTTCTCTAACCTCTATTCTCTAACCTGAATATGCAATTCCCTCAACTGTTTCGGCTCCACCTCCGAGGGTGCGTCTGCCATCACATCGCGTCCGGTCTGGTTCTTGGGGAAGGCGATCACCTCACGGATGTTCGGCTCGTCTGCCAGCAGCATCACCAGGCGGTCGATGCCCGGCGCCATGCCGCCGTGCGGCGGGGCTCCGTATTCGAATGCTTCCAGCATGTGACCGAACTTGCGCTCGATCTCATCGCCGCTCAAGCCAAGCAGCTGAAAGACCTTGAGCTGGATGTCGCTGCGATGGATGCGGATGGACCCGGAGGCCATCTCATAGCCGTTGCAGACCATGTCATAGGCATCCGAGAGGATCTCTGCGGGGTTGGTCTCGAACTTCGGCAGGTCGTCCAGCTGGGGCATGGTGAAGGGATGGTGCTCCGCATCCCATTTTTGTTCTTCTTCATTCCAGGCAAACATAGGGAAGTCTACCACCCAGGCAAACGCCATCAAGTCCGGGTCAGCCAGATCGAGCTGATCGCGGAAGATGACGCGTAATCCGCCCAACACCTTGTTGACGACGGCACGTTGGTCAGCGGCGAGGAGGATCAGGTCACCCTCCTTTGCCCCGGTGCGGGCTCGGATCGCCTCTGCCTCCTCGGGCTTGACGAACTTCGCGGCGGTCCCTTTCCAGCCTTCGCCGGTCACTGCCAGTGTGGCCAGGCCCTTCGCCCCGAGTGCCTTGGCCGACTCGGTCAACGCATCGACTTCTTTGCGCGAATATTCGGCGCAGCCGGGGGCTACGATGCACTTGATCACCCCGCCAGATTCGAGCGCAGACTGGAAGACCCGGAACTCGCTCTTTGCCAGGATGTCGCTGACGTCGATCAGCTCCATGCCAAAGCGCAGGTCGGGCTTGTCGGTTCCGTAGCGATCCACCACTTCGCGATACGAGAATTTCGGCCAGGGGGACGAGAGCAACTTCTTGCGCGGGGCGACGGCCGGGATCATCGCCGTGTAGAGCTCCTCCACCAGCGCCAGCACATCATCGCGCCGGACGAAGGACATTTCCAGGTCGAGTTGGGTGAATTCGGGCTGGCGGTCGCCGCGCAGGTCTTCGTCGCGGAAACAGCGCGCGATCTGGAAATACCGGTCCATGCCCGCCACCATCAACAACTGCTTGAGCTGTTGCGGCGATTGTGGCAGCGCGTAGAACTGCCCCGGATAGATGCGTGAGGGCACCAAATAGTCCCGCGCCCCTTCCGGCGTTGCCTTGAACAAGATCGGTGTTTCGATCTCGATGAAATTCCTCTGATCGAGAAAATCGCGCATGTACTTCACGACCTTATGACGCAGGATCATGTTGCGGGTCATGCGTTCCCGGCGCAGATCGAGGTAGCGGTAGTGCAGGCGCGTATTCTCATCCGGCAGGTCATTCTCGCCGCTGATCATGAAGGGCGGAGTCTTGGACGGGTTCAAGACCTCGATCGCCTCCGCAATGACCTCCACTTCGCCGGTCTGCATTTTCGGGTTTTCCATGCCCGCGGGTCGCTTTTGGACCGTGCCTGTGACCTGCAGCACCCACTCCATACGGACGTTGGCGACGTGTTCCAGAGTCTCTTTGGAAGCGTTGGGGTTGACGGTCACCTGGACGATGCCATAGCGGTCGCGCAGATCCAGGAAGATCACCCCGCCATGATCGCGCCGCCGATGGACCCAGCCCGCGATGGTCACTTGTTTGCCCGCATCGGCGGCTCGTAGCTCGCCACAGGTATGAGTTTTGTACATTGTGCGCCTCCGTTGTTTTATGTCATTGCGAGGGCGGGTCCTGAGCGGAGCGAGTGTTCGCCGAGCGAAGTCGAAGGATCACCCGAAGCAATCTCCAATTGCGTGTGAGATTGCTCACCTGCCCTGGCGGGCGGTGCCAGGGTCGTCGCCCTGTGGGCTCCTCGCAATGACAGATGGTTACAGACAAAATAAATCGCCCTTCGCTATTGCGTTGGGCGATTGGTTTCCTCTCAGTACGTACTTGTTAACCAGCCAGGCTTCGCCCAACGATTCGAAGATCGTCATTGTCGTTATTATTATTGTTGGCGGCGCAAAGCTTGTATGACATAGTAGCGGCATTATAGCACAAACAGCCAGTTTGAATAGATTTTCTTTGCCGCGGCTGCACGTTTTCAGCGCCGCAACGTCACCTACCAATGGGGGATGTCGATGTTAGGCGGATGTAAGGCGCAGGAGGTGCATTCTTC
>DAITPI010000493.1:0-3476 GCA_036833655.1 Anaerolineales bacterium
CTGCGCCGCCGTCAGCGGACCGAACTGCAGGGCGCCCGCGTTTTCTCGGACCTGCGCCACCGATTTGAATCCGGGAATGGGGATCATGCGCTCATCCAGCGCCCAGATGTAGGCGAGCGCCCCCTGTGCCATCGTCCGCCCGCTGGAGGTGAGGATGTCGCGTAGCTCATCCACGAGCTTCAGGCGTTGTAGCACTTCGGGGTCGGAGAAATTCTCCCGTGAGCGGATGTCGTTTGTGGGAAACCGGGTGTCCGCGCTGAACTTGCCTGTCAAAACGCCCTTGTTGAGCGGATCCTTATTGATGCCTGCCAGGTTGAATTCCGCGCAAACCTCCCGCATCTGTGGGTTGTCATACATGGCATTGAGGCGGAATTGGATGGAGGTGCAATGCGCAGCGCCAGCTGCGCTCCCAAACTTGCGGGCGCTGTTCACGACATCGGTGCTCCAGCCATACCAGCGGATCTTGCCGGCCTGGACCAGCTCTTCGAGAATAGACTGCAACTCCAGAGCCCGTTCGGCATCGTAGCCACCTTCATGTAGCTGGTAGACGTCGATGTAATCGGTTTGCAGCCGTCGCAGGCTGTTTTCCACGTCGCTCCGTACATTTTTTTGGATCTGGTCCGCATCCCCGTACACCGTCTTCGCCTCCTCGTTGACGATGTGCCCAAACTTCGTGGCGATCACAACTTGCTCGCGTTGGCCCTGAAGCGCCCGCCCCAGGATCACTTCGCTGTGACCGGCCCCGTAGTTGGCGGCGGTATCGAAGAAATTGACACCCAGATCCAGCGCGGCGTGGATGGCGCGGATCGATTCCTCGTCATCCGTATCGCCCCAGCCGGCGGGATAGGCCTCGCGTCCCGGCTGTGCCCACGTCCAGGGGCCGCCGATCGCCCAGCATCCCATGCCCAGGGCACTGACTTCGAGGTCGCTTTTACCCAGCTTTCGGTTCATCATATTTTCCTCCTTCTCAGGCACGGAAAGAATCAGGAACGGATCGCTCCGCGCGATAGCGCTTTTTCGTGGTACAGAAATTCTCTTATAAGCTCGGGCACAATCCAGGCATACTCACGGCGCACAGATGGTTCCATCCGCTTGATGCTCTGACGCCAGGCGAGCGCCTTGACGACCGTCGCCACCGGTTTCGAGAGCCGGTACGCGGCAAGCAAATCCTCTCTGGAAGCGAACTTCTGCCAGGGCCTGAGATACAGATCGAGTAAGGCCGCCATCTCCGGTGTAAAGCTATAGTCCTCCAGGTTGAGGGAAATCTCGATGCCTACGAAAAAGGTGCGCAGTGAGACAAACGGATGCGCCACGCTCGCATCGCCCCAGTCGAAGAACGTGATCCGCCCATCCTCCCGGACGAGAACGTTGCCATCGTGGAAGTCGCCGTGGTTGATCGATTCCGGGACGCCAACGGCCGCCAGGTCGCCGCAGATCTGCTCGAAGCTCTCCGTCTTGCCGCGCACCTGTTCCCATTCCGCGCTGGTCAGGCCTTTCTCCTGATCGAGCAGGAGACTCTCATCATCCGCAAGCAGTTGCGTAAATAGCCCGGGCAGCACACGGAGCCTGTGGTCCGGCAGGCGGAGGGAGAGCAGTTCGGTAAGATGCTCGGTAAGCCCGACCTGCACCTCGGCATAGCGCAAAATGACCGGTTGCCAGGGAACGATATCCTGGGTGGGACGGATCGAAGCACGTAAGGGCTCGCCCCCATCGCGCATCAGCATCCAGCCGCGCCGCGTGTCGACCGCGACCAGCTCGGGCATGCAGTCCGGGTAGAGCCTCGCCAGCATCTCCGTCAATGCAACTTCATAGACTGTTTCCTGCGCTGTAGCTTTAAAGAATAATATGCCCTGGTCGGTTGGGACGTGCAGCACGGTGGACCACGCATAGGCATGGGGCTGTTTGATCTCGCCGGTGAGCTGAATGGACTGGCGGCTCGTTTCCGCCCGAATCCAATCGTGCGCCTGGCGAAGCCAATCAGGGTCGTGCCAGAGAAGGGGGGATGGAGTTGTCATAGGGCGCTGTGAACGGGATTATAGCATTACAAATTTTTCCTCTGATTCCCCATTTTCTTCATTGACATCTCCTTCTCCTCATGATATGCTTGCGCACTGTAGGATACCAGTAGTTTGCTTTGGAAGTACCAGGTTGGCTCACGGATCGTCCGTGAGCCACTTTGTTTTACGCCATTGAGGCGCTCCGATGCACTACCCATGAGTACCCTCCATATCTTCTATTTGCCATAAGGAGGCAAACATGTCGGAACGTATCAACGGTACAGTCAAGTGGTTCAACGGGACGAAGGGCTACGGCTTCCTCGCTCGCGAAGGCGGTGAAGATGTCTTTGTGCACTTCTCCGCGATCCAGGGCGAAGGCTTTCGCAACCTGGAAGAGGGCCAGAAGGTCGAGTTCAATGTTGAACAGGGTCCCAAGGGTCTGCAGGCGAGCAACGTCGTCGTCGTTCGCTAATTGACTGACAGCGGATCAAAAACCCCGGGACGAGCGTCCCGGGGATTTTTTTAAGTCGGTTTGGAGAAGATGCGCTACTTGTCGGCGTTGATGTGCTCTTTCAGGTTCTTGACCGAACCAGTGTGTAGCTCCAGGTAGTAGCGCAGATCCTTGATGGACTTGATGGCGGCCGCCCGGTCGACCAGCTTTCCCTTGGCATCGAAGCCAGCGTGCTTTGATGCCACGATCCCGGCTCCGATGATGGACGAATTGCAGAGCTCCAGATGCTTCAGGACGTCTGCTTTCTTAGAGTTTGGTGCATTCTTGAGCCAGGCGTCAACCCATTTGTGAACACTGTCATGTCTCGAATACTGGGTATGATAGGCATCGAGCAGATGGCTCCATTTCTTTTCCAGGCTCGAGGTGGTGTCTTTGGCAACCGCGTTTGCGGTCGGCAGAGCAGCCAACACCAGGGCTAGTAGGATTGCCAGCACAGACAGTTTGAAGAGTACAGACGATTTGAACATTGCAACCTCCTTTCATGGTTGCTCGCTGATGAATCTTCAGCAACCTAAAAATAGCACGAATATACGCAGAAGGATTAAAGAATTGTAAGATTTAGATATGAGATAATTGCAATAAACTTGCTCCCTGTATCATTAAGCAACCCTCCCCGAGATCGACGTCTCGGGGATGGCTCTATACAGACGATGGGCGGGTGATCTGTCCACTCTGCACGTTTAGCGCACGCCGGGCACCTCATGCATCTTGTCCTTGAAACCGCGCATTGCCTGCAGGTACATCCCAAGCTCGTGGATTGTCTCATAGGCTTGCCGTTCGTTGGTTACGTTTCCCTTGAAATCAAAGCCATAGTGATTGAAGACGACCGTATTTGCCTGCCGCAGCGTAAACCCGTATTTGTCGAGATACATCTGCGCTACGGCCTGGTCAGCGCGGGTCTCGAAATCCTTCGGAACCAGACGAACGTTATCGTAGAAGTAGCCAGCGCTCCGCAGGTGGAAGAGCTT
>DAITPI010000494.1:0-3466 GCA_036833655.1 Anaerolineales bacterium
CACCGCTGCATTTTGGTTTATTCAATTGTGATGATTGGTGGAGTGTTTATCCTGCCCAGCCGATGCCCCCCGCCCAACCGATACCACCCGCCCAGCCGATGCCGCCAGCCCAGCCAATGCCACCTGCCCAGCCGATACCGCCGTTCCAGCCGACGCTACCAGCCCAGCCGATGCCGCCATTCCAGCCGACGCTACCAGCCCAGCCGATGCCACCGGCATCCAATGCCGGGCGGGCGGGTGCGCTGAAGGCGGTGAACAGGACAACAAGAAGTACTACCACCGTAACCACAATCAACTTGTTCATTATGAACCTCCTCAGAAATTTTTTTAAGCCGAATGCCAGTTCAGCTTAATAACCAAGTTGAGAAGAGACGATCAAGAATATTTAATTGCTTTGTGGTATGAAATAAAGATTGGTGGCGTAGACAACTGCGCAGCAGCAGTAATTCTACTTTTATAATTAGATTGATAAATATCGTCTAATGTACAATGTCCTTATTCGCAGATGACATCCATCCCGGCAGTTTATCAGGCTTTGGCCCCTTCCCAAACCTGATCATTCATGGCTGCAATTGTTGCTTCAGGTAATCGAGGGCGGCCTGCAAAACGGCATCCGTTTCGGGAGTGGGATCCCCAAGCACGACAATATCTGCTGGAACGCCCTTGCCCTCATAATTCAGCTGGGAAACCGGGGAGAGCCACCTTGCCACGGTAAACCGGATGGCGGAGCCATCCGATAAATCCACTGTCGTGATGATCGAGCCTTTCCCATGTGTCTTATCGCCGATCAGCATGCCGCGCTGGCGGTCCTTGATCGATGCGGCAACGGTCTCGGGCGCTGAGTACGTGTGCGGCCCAATCAAAACCACCAGCGGAATCTTTTCAGCAGGTCCGCCACTCGCGGTGGGATACTCTATGAGCGTGCCATCACGTAGCCTGGCATAGAACGCCATTCCCTGGTCGAGGAACAGGTCCAGGCTTTCCCGGGTCGCATCCATGGAGCCTCCACCGTTGAAGCGCAGGTCCCAGATGAGCGCAGAAGGATTTTCCGCCATCAGGGACTTGACAGCCTTCTCCATCTCCTGTCCGGTCTGGGTGGTGAACCGGTCGAGCCGCAGATAAGCAATATTGGAGTCGAGCATCGTTGTTGTGATGTCCACCGCGGGCTTGCGCGGCACGTCGAAGGTCAGGGTCTGGTCGTCGCGGCGTACTACGAGGTGGGCAGTGGAGTCGATCGGTCCACGGATCATCGCTATGACGGCGGCGGTGACTGTGCGGGGCGTGACGGTCCAATCATCGACCTCGAGCAAGATGTCATCCACTTTTAGCCCAGCCTGTTCGGCAGGTTGCCCCGGCGCCACAACGGTCACGACGAATTGACCGTCGCGCATCTCTCCATTCATGCCGAGCACTGCATCCTGTCCTTGGTTTTCGAGATTGAATCGCGCCGCGGTTTCCGGGTCCCAGAATTCTGCGTAGCGATCATCGATGGTCGTCAGGAATCCCCGAATGGCAGCATAAGTCATTTCCCGGGTCGACGGCGGCGCGGTATAGGATTGCGCGCTGATCGCCTGTCCCGCCTGGCGGATGAGGGCGAGCTCGCGATCCAGCGGATCCACGGGTACGAGGTTCATGCCGCGCACAAAGAAACCGATAAAGAACCAGCCGACGATCAGAACGAGATAGGAAAGGATCTTGCGCCAATTCATCTGGAGACTCCTTCATATGGCGTAATGGAATGGCTGAACGTGATCCAGCCAGATCGCTCTTCGTGTTTTTACGGGTATTGCGGGACCGATCTGCCTGCTGCCGCCGCGGCGAGTGGAAAGCAGGGCGCAAACCGGCGCGGTGCAGCCATGATACAACGAATAGCGCCAATCGCAAGATGTGAAAATACGGGTAATATACTGATCTTTGTCCTGACATCCTCCCCAAGAAAACAAAATCAGCTTTCCGGGAGCATAAGAATAGCCTTCGTGGCCCTTTGTCCTGCGCAAAATGGCGTGGAGATATGCTCGGCTTGCCTCCCCGGTGTGAATCTGAGCCAGGAGCGTGTGTTCTGCGGCCGCATGTTCTATGGTACAACAGGTCAGACCGATTCCTGCTGTGCTTTCGTGCCTTCCCAGAACCATTCACAATGGAGGATGATGATGTCTGATGCTGCTTCCCCACTTCCTGTTGACCAACGGCTCGATCTTGCCCAGATGTCCCGAGCCGAATTCGTGAATGCCATTATTCACCTGTATCGAGGTGAGCTAGGTGAGGCGACCGCCTGGCGTGGCCGGATCGATACCACCTCCCACTGGGCGATCGTCCTGAGCGCCACGGCTTTGAGTTTTGTGTTCAGCGACAACGCGATCGAGCGCCACGTCCTGATCCCCATTATCAGCGTATTCTGTACGTTCTTTCTGGCTATGGAGGCACGACGCTATCGCTTCTTCGACATCTGGCGTTCCCGGGCACGCATGATCGAGATGAATTTTTATCAGCCCTTGCTGGCGGGTTCCAAGCCGCCGATGGCGGACTGGGCGCAACGCCTTGCCCAGGATATGGACTGGCCCCGCTTTCACATGACCTGGTGGGAAGCTGCCGGGCGGCGATTGCGGCGGAATTATCTGGGGATCTACGGCGTCCTACTGGCAAGCTGGCTGGTGGTCCTGATGACTCACCCTACGACGACCACTTCTCTGCCCGAGATCGTTGGGCGAGCCTCGGTCGGTCCATTGTCGGGTGAACTGGTCTTCCTCTGTATGATGGTTTTCTACGCCGGGTTGATGACACTAGGCATCTACAGCTACTGGACCAGCCGCAGGATGAAACGCCTGCCCGCCGGTCATCCCGGGCGCATGGCGATCCGGCACTCGGAGTAGGTCAAGTCTATAGAAGAATTCCGCCACGGTGTCACCGGAATTGAAAAGCCTCAGAGCCATTGTGCCTCTGAGGCTTTCCTGATTACTGATCACTGCCTACTGTATAGCGATCATTGATTTAGATCATACCCTTCCGGCAGCCAGCAGCACAACACCAGTTCTCTTGCTGCCTTGACCTCGTCCATCCTGCCGAACTGGGTGGTGCTCGGTGCATTGTGCAGCAGCTCGGGCTGGGTCTTCGCTTCCTCTGCGATTTGGATCAGCGCCTCGGCGAAGGCATCGAGTGTGTCCTTGTTCTCGGTCTCTGTTGGCTCGATCATCAGCGCCTCGTGGACGATGAGTGGGAAGTAGTTCGTCGGCGGGTGGAAATTGTAGTCCATCAGCCGCTTGGCGATATCCAGGGCGCGCGCATCGCTGCCTTCGAAGCGTCCTTCGGCAACGAACTCGTGCATGCAGATGCGGTCGAACGGGACGCGATAGGTGTCGCGCAGGCGGGCAAGCAGGTAGTTGGCGTTGAGCACAGCATATTGTGAGATATCCTTCAATCCATCCGATCCGTGCATGGCGATGTAGGTGTAGGAGCGCACAAAGCCGCC
>DAITPI010000495.1:0-3463 GCA_036833655.1 Anaerolineales bacterium
GTCGGCCATGGAGCAATATACACGGTATGATTGAGGCTGGAGATCGTGATGACGGAACACAACCAACAATTCACATCAGCAGACGGTCGCCGGCTTGGCTATAACATGCGCGGCCCTGCGGATGGCAAACCGCTCTTTTATTTCCACGGCTCGCCGAGCTCCCGTCTCGAGGCGGACCTGTTTCTCAGCGATGAATTGCTGCAGGCGTCGAAGGCGCGCCTGATCGCGGTGGACCGCCCCGGCATGGGGCTGTCCGACTTTCAACCGGACCGCCGCCAGCTGGATTGGCCCGCAGACGTTGTCGCCCTGGCGGATCATCTGGGGATCGAACGCTTCGCGGTGCTCGGCTATTCCCTGGGTGGGCCGTATGCCCTGGCTTGCGCCTATGCCATTCCGGAGCGCGTGACACGCGCCGGCATCGTCAGCGGCGCCGCTCTGTTCACCATCCCTGAGCTGGCTGCGAACATTAATGAAGGGACGCGTCGATTTCTTACACTGCCGCGCGAAAAACCCTGGCTCTCGCACCTGTTCCTCGGGTTCATGCTGGGCATTCTGCCTCGGGTCGCCCCGGGGCCCTTCATCAAGAGCGCCGTCGCGATCCTGCCCACGCCGGACCGGGCGCTGGTCACGACGAGCCCGGAGGTGCAGCGAGGCTTCATCCGCATGGTGCGGGAAGCGATGCGCCAGGGAACAAAAGGAGCGCACCAGGATTCGCTGCTAACCGTGACGGATCCCGGGTTCCGGCCTGAGGAGATTCGTGTGCCTGTGCTTCTCTGGCACGGAGAGCTGGATCAGAATATTCCGGTTGCCATGGCACGTTACATGGCAGCTGAGATCCCAAATTGCCAGGCTACTTTTTATCCCGACGAAGGTCATCTGTCTCTGTTCGAGAAGCATGCGGAAATGATCCTGCGGTCACTGACAGAGTAAACCAAGAGTAGAACCTCCAGAGCTCGCAAATTCTCAGCCCCGACATTTGAGTGCCTTCGGGCCCAATCCCCAAAGATTGGGCTATTTTGCTTAAAGATTCCATTTGTGCGAATTTTTGTGCCAGTTCTGTCCAGATTTTTCAGACCAAAGAAGGAACCATTGGCTGTATAAAGTTGTCAACACTTCACGCTGAGTGACGAAGGAAAGGAGACCCGGATGAATATTTTATTGGTAGGTGCAACTGGCATTCTGGGTAGAAATGTAGTCCCTCGCCTACAGGAGCGTGGTTATCACGTCCGGGCGGTGGTACGTCGCGACGAGCAGGCACGCTTCCTGGAACAGATCGGCGTCGAGCCGGTTCTCGGCAATCTCCTCGACCGGAAAAGCCTCGAGCTCGCCGCCCGCGGCACGGATGCCGCCCTTCATCTTGCACTTCCCGCAGAGAGCAAGCAGCACGGGAGCCTGAGCCACCGTCTGCAGCTCGAAGGGACCGGCAACCTGCTCGCGGCACTCAAGCAGAACGGGGTTCGGCGTTACATCCAGCAGAGCATCACCCTGGTCTACGGGGAAAAGGGGGAGGAGCTCGTCGACGAGTCGGCGTCCCTGGAAGAAAATCCCTTGAATCAATCTGCTTTGCGGATGGAGGAGCTGGTCCAGGCATCCGATCTGGAATGGACCATCCTGCGCAGCGGTCTCTTCTACGGTCCTCAGACAGACCGGGAGGAGCGCTGGTGGCGGTCCGCCCGAGAAGGGCGTCTCGTCATCCCGGGCGACGGCAATGACTTTGTCTCCCTCATCCACGTGGTGGACATGGCGCGGGCGGTCGTCGCGGCTGCCGAGCGCGCCCCCGCGCAGACGATTTACAACGTTGTCGACGACGAGCCGGTCAGGCTTGGGGAGCTGTTTCGCTACGTGGCTGCCCAGGCCGGTCAGGAGGCGCCTCGAAATGGCGGACCGCGCGTCCTCCTCTCGCTGCGTGTGAGAAATGTAAAAGCACAGATCCAGCTAGGCTGGCGACCGATGTATCCCACCTACCAGACCGGTCTGGCATACGGAACGTTCGCTTCTGCGGCCGGCAGAGAGATGTCTCTCACGGCATCCCCTCGCCTCGCCGACCCCGCCCAAACGGAGGCAATCCTATGAACACTCCTCATGTTGTCATTATCGGCGCAGGCTTCGGCGGCTTGAATGCGGCGCGGCATCTCGCCAAAGCGCCGGTGCAGATCACGCTTATCAACAAGCAAAACTATCATCTCTTTCAGCCGCTGCTGTACCAGGTCGCCATCGCCGGATTATTGCCCTCGCAGATCGCTTATCCGCTGCGGACCATCCTGCGCAAACAGAAGAACATCGACTTCCAGATGGGCGAAGTGACCGCCATCGATTTCAACGCCCGCTATGTCAGGCTGAATGGCTCGGTGATTGCGTATGATTACCTGGTGATCGCGGTGGGCGCCGAGACCAACTTCTTCGGCATGCAGACCGTGCAGCAGAACGGCTTCCAGGTCAAGGATGTGGACAGCGCCGTGCTGACCCGCAACCACCTGCTCAACCTGTTCGAGCAAGCCAGCCGCGAAGTGGACCCGGAGAAGCGCCGCGCCATGCTGACCTTCGTGGTCGTCGGTGGCGGACCCACCGGCGTGGAGACTGCCGGCGCCCTGGCAGAGCTGATCTCGCAGGTCATGGTCAAGGACTATCCAGCTCTCGAGCTGAGTGACGCCCGCGTGGTATTGCTCGAATCGAACGATCACCTGATCACCGCGTACCCGCACGAATTGCGGCATGCTACGTTCGAGCTGCTCCATCGCAAGCACGTGGATATTCTCCTCGGCGCCAGGCTGGCTCAATACAACGGGGCAGTCGTCACGCTTGACGATGGCAGGCAGATCCCCTCCCAGACCCTGATCTGGACAGCAGGTGTACGTGCAGCCCCGGTACTCGACTCACTGGGCGTGGAGCAGGCGGGCGCAGGCCGGGTCAAGGTGCTTCCGACACTGCAACTGCCTCAGCACCCCGAGGTCTTCGTGCTCGGCGACGCCGCCTACCTGGCGGATGAAAAGGGGCAGCCATTGCCGATGCTATCGACGGTCGCCATTCAGCAAGGCAAGAGCACGGCGCAGAACATCCAGCGCTTGATCCATGGGAAGTCACTCAAGCCCTTCCATTATATGGACCCGGGCTTGCTCGCCACCATTGGGCGAAACGCGGCCGTGGCGCGCATCGCCGGGATCTCATTCAGCGGGTTCATCGCCTGGGTGATCTGGGTCTTCCTGCACATCTACCGCCTGATCGGCTTCCGCAACCGTCTCCTGGTCTTCATCAACTGGGCCTGGGACTACATCTTTTATGAAAATCAGGTTCGTCTGATCACAAAGGAATAAAGAATGAAACAGCAAATTGCAACCGCTTCCAGAATTATCCATGCGTCCCCGGGGAAGATCTACGAGATCATCGCTGACTATCGCACCATGCACCCGATGATCCTGCCCAAACCGTATTTCATCGCCCTGGAGGTGGAGCAGGGCGGGTTCGG
>DAITPI010000496.1:0-3459 GCA_036833655.1 Anaerolineales bacterium
GGGGTCACATCCTGCCTAATACTCTGGCGCCGTTGCTCGTGCACGCTAGCTTCGATATGGGCGGCGCGATCCTGTCCGCAGCCGGGCTGAGCTTCATCGGTTTTGGCACCCAGGCTCCTACGGCGGAATGGGGCGTCATGATCAGCGAGGGCCGCAATTACATCGCCACCCATCCCTGGCTGTCACTCTTTCCGGGGCTGGCGATCCTGCTCACCGTTGCTGCCTTTAACCTCATCGGGGATGGATTGCGAGACGCACTGGATCCTCGCTTACGTGGGATAGAGTAAGTCATGTCGCGCTGAGCGGAACGAGTGTAAGCCGAGTGCAGTCGAAGCGCAGATCCCCAGAGAACAGAACCCTTTCTCTCACCGCGTCCTTCGACTACGGGCCTCGCGAACTACACTTCGCCTTTCGCTTGAGGGGAACGATATATTGGATTTAGTTACTAATGAATTCCGGACGTTCTCTAGCATCCTCTAAACAAATGTTGAGCCCGCCACCTGACCTGATTCTGGTGAATGGCACAGTCCTCACTGTCGACGCGACGGATCGTATCGCCCGGGCAGTTGCGATCCAGGGAGACAAGATTATCGCGGTGGGGGATACTCATTCCATCGATTCCCTGAAAGGACCGCACACGCGACGCATCGACCTGAGGGGGCGTACGGTCACGCCCGGCTTGCTGGATGCCCATGCCCACTTCAGCCCGAGCCAGTTCAACCGACCGGATATCCTCGATCTGAGCTACCCTGGCGTGACGAGCATCGAAGATGTGCAGAAAGCCATCGCCAAACGGGCGAAGGAGCTGCCCGCTGGCGCCGGTGGCTGGATCCAGGGACGCGGCTGGGATGAGGGCAAGTTCGCGGAGCGCCGTCTCCTCGCCCTCCACGACCTGGATGATATCGCCGGAGATCATCCCGTCTGGCTCAGCCATACAACGGGGCACTATGGCGTAGCCAATAGCGTCGCGCTCCGGTTGGCGAAGATCCGAAAGGAAAGGCCGGACCCACCGAGCGGGACAATCGACCGCGATCCCCGCGGTCAGCCTACCGGAGTTCTCAAGGAGACGGCGCAGGATTTGGTAACCACTTTGATTCCACCGCTGACAGATGCGGAAATGAAACGGGGAATACGGGATATGGCCACGGCATTCCATGCCGAGGGAATGACAGGTGTTAAGGATCCGGAGATCTCGGAGAGAGCCTGGCAGGCATATCGAAGTGTGATGGCGGACGAGGATCTAACCGTGCGAGTCTTCACGCTCTGGTATGGAGGGACCTCCCTCGACCATGCGCGGGAGCTGATCGTGAAACGGGAGCAGATGTCCCGGCACGCCAGTGAAAATGATGCTGACCATCTGAACCCGGGCGGGGTCAAGTTATATGCCGATGGCAGCGGCGGAGCCCGGACGGCCTGGATGCATGAGGATTGGAACCTGGACTATAGCGGCATAGACAAAGGCAATCGCGGCTATCCAAACATTGATCCCGACACGCTCCAGGCGATGATCCGCCTGTACCACGATGCGGGATTGCACATGGGCATCCACGCTATCGGCGACCGGGCGATCGACCTCGTGGTGGACGGTTACGCGGAGGCGATCCAAAGGAACCCCAGGCATGGATTACGCCACGCGATCATTCACTGCAACGTCCCGACAGACCATGCGCTCGACGTGATGGCGACACTCCAGCGCGAGTACGATGCCGGCTACCCCGAGCCCTCCGCCACGTTCACCTGGTGGATCGGCGATACCTATGCTGGCAACTTCGGAGCTCGGTCTCGCAGACTCAATCCGTTTGCGACCTTCCAGAGGCGGGGCATTCTCTGGGCGAACGGCTCCGACTACAGCGTCACGCCGTTTCCGGCGCGCTACGGCATCTGGGCGGCGGTGGCGCGGCAACCGGCCCTGGGGATCTACGGGGGCGATCCGTTCGGCCGCGACGAGGCCGTGGACGTGCGTACGGCGCTCCGGGCGGTGACGATCTGGGCTGCGCGCCAGATGTTCCTCGAAACCGAGATCGGGTCCATCGAGGTGGGGAAATACGCGGACCTCGCGGTCTGGGACCGAAATCCGTATGAAGTAACGATGGATGACCTGAAGGAAATGCGCTGCGAGCTGACGGTGTTCGCCGGGAAGATCGTTTTTCAGGCGACTACGACGATGGATATAAGCTAGCTACTGTTCCACTTGTCCTTCTTATACCCCGATATCCTCATTCCACAACTCGGGACGGGCGGCAATGAACTCTTCCATCAAGGAGATGCATTCCGGCACGTTCAAGATGACGAGCTCCACGCCCCGGGAGCGAACGTAGTCTTCCGGTCCCTGGAATGTTTTATTCTCGCCAACGATCACTTTGGGGATCTTATAGAGTAGTACGGTGCCGCTACACATATCGCAAGGGGATAAGGTCGAGTACAGCACAGCTCGCTGATAATCTTTGGCTTTCAAGCGACCGGCGTTTTCCAGGCAGTCCATCTCGGCGTGCAAGGTGGGGCTGCCTTTCTGCACCCGCCGGTTGTGCCCGCGCCCGACAATTTTTCCATCCAGAACGAGCACCGAACCGATGGGGATGCCGCCCTCAGCCAGTCCTTGACGGGCCTCCTCCAACGCGGCTTGCATAAACTCATCCATGTGTTCCTCCTTGAAATGTGAGAATGTGCTACATCCCGATAACAGTGACGATATCCTCGTTTATTCCCTCTGGTAAGGTTTGAGGTAAGCGCCCGGGTAGGAGACGTGCCGGCCTGCCAGCGCCAGGGCGGCAATGGTCACCAGGTAGGGGAGAGCCAGGAAAAGCTCGAAAGGCAATTTGAAGCCCAGGGTCTGCAGGCGGAGCTGCAGGGCGAATACGCCGCCAAACAACAGCGCCCCCAGCGCCGCCCGTACCGGATGCCAGCGGGCAAAGATCACCAGCGCGATGCACACCCAGCCTCTTCCGGCAATGATGCCGGGTGTAAACGCGCCTAGCTGGCAGAGCGACAGGAACGCGCCCCCGGTCGCCATCAGCCCACCCCCGAGCGCCAGGACCAGGTAGCGGATGCGGAACACGCTCAGCCCGGCCGCGTCGACCGATTCCGGGTTCTCTCCGACCGAGCGCAGGTTCAGCCCAAACGTGGTTCGGAAGAGCAGCCACCAGCCTAACGGTACTACGATCAGGAATGCGACGTATGTCAGAAGATATTGACTGAAAATATCACCCAGTACAGGAACCCCGTTGAAGGGTGACAATTGGTTGAATGGATCGATGGAGGGCAGTACGGAGCGTTCACCGAACACCATGCGGAAACCCAGCAGGGATAAGCCCGTGCACAGCAGCGTAATTCCCAGCCCGGAGACATGCTGGTTGACTCCCAGCGTCACGGCAAAGAAGCCCATCAGCAGCCCCATCAGGATCCCGGCGACGATCGCGCTGAGCAGCCCGATCCACAGATAGGCGCTCGAGCCCGCTTCAT
>DAITPI010000497.1:0-3456 GCA_036833655.1 Anaerolineales bacterium
GAGAAACTCCACGAGCTCGGCATCGATTTCCCAGAGGTGCTGGAAGTGGTCGAAGCGGCAAAGAAGAAAGTCCAGGACGCCATGTGACGCGAGATTGATCTCGCTTATCTTCCATGGCGACACCATGGTGTCGTGTTACGAAAAACAGGCAGGCGACCAGCCTGTCTGTTTGTTTGAGATGTGGTCGAATCGATCTGTAGGAGCTTGCCGTGTCAATCTCGAGACAACGGATCCCAGAACTTCTGGCGATGGATGGTTCCGATACACTCGCTGCGCTCGTGACTCAACCATCGAAGTATCCCAGAGTATAATTCCCTCAATGGATGAACAAATTAACTTCAGGTTATTCGGATTTTCATCGCTCCTCCTGATGATCTTCGGATGGGGCGGTTTGTATCTGCTCATCACCCAGACACTCCCTTACGTCTGGCCACGGTGGGGATTCTTCGTGCTGGCGCTGGCGGCGCTCACCGGAACGGTTCTGCCCATCGTCTACTTCTTTCATCGTCGCTTCCCCGGTGAGAAATCAGCCGAAGCAAATGTGATCGTCCGCCAGGCGCTATGGTTTGGCATATATGGCGCGACGCTTGCCTGGCTGCAGCTCGGGCGACTCGTCACGGTCTACGTCGTCCTCGGCCTCGCCGGTGGGCTGGCTGCCATTGAATACTTAATGCGCCTGCGCGAAAAATCGCACTGGAAACCTCCTGTCACCTCTGATGACCAGCCTTCGTGATCTCCCCTCGGTCGAGCAGCTCCTACAACAAGCGAAATACCTGATCGAAGCCTACGGGCGTCCTCTGACTCTG
Organism: Anaerolineales bacterium; assembly: GCA_036833655.1. Classification (GTDB taxonomy): domain Bacteria; phylum Chloroflexota; class Anaerolineae; order Anaerolineales; family Villigracilaceae; genus Defluviilinea. The sequence goes on from DAITPI010000497.1 coordinate 807, forward strand.
GACGCGCTGCGCGGGACCCTGGATGATATCCGGACTCGCTTCCGCTCCACGCCCGAATCGGGATTGCCCTCGATGGACGATATCCTGGCGCAAGCGGAATCCCGTCTCCAGCTATGGACGGCGCCCAGCCTGCTGCCAGTCATCAATGCCACCGGGGTGATCCTCCACACCAACCTGGGTCGCGCCCCGTTATCCCGGGCGACCATCGCGGCGATGCGGGAAGCCTCGGCGAGCTATTCTACCCTTGAATACGACCTGGGGCGCGGTCAGCGGGGCTCGCGTCTGGTGCATACCGAGGCGGTCCTGCAGCGACTGACCGGTGCTGAGGCTGCGATCGTTGTAAATAACAATGCTGCCGCGGTGCTGCTGGTCCTATCGGCGCTGGCGAACCGGAGACGCGTGGTCATTGCCCGCTCGCAGCTCGTGGAGATTGGCGGCGGGTTCCGCGTGCCCGACGTGATGAAGCAATCCGGCGCGAAGCTGGTAGAGGTGGGCACGACCAACAAAGTCCGCCTGTCCGACTACCGGGATGCCTTTGCCGAGCCGACGGCTCTGGTGATGCGCGCCCACCGCAGCAACTTCAAGATCGTAGGCTTCACGGAAGAGCCGGAGCTGCGAGAGATCGTCGAGGTGGCACATCAGGCGGATGTGCCTGTTGTGGACGATCTCGGTTCTGGCGCGTTTCTCGATACGGCGCAGTATGGACTCGCTCATGAGCCCACCGTGCAAGAGTCGCTGGCCGCCGGGGTCGACCTGGTCTGCTTCTCAGGAGACAAATTGTTGGGCGGGCCGCAGGCGGGCATCATCGTCGGCAAACGGAGTCTGATCGACAAGATCAAGAAGCATCCCCTGGCGCGCGCCGTCCGCGCGGACAAGACTTGCCTGGCAGGGATTACGGCGACCTTGCTGCATTACCTCAAAGATGAAGCGGAACGAGAGATTCCGATCTGGCGTATGATGTCCTTCACGCCTAACCAGATCAAAGCTCGTGCCGCGGCCTGGCGGGAGGCGCTGGGACAGGGCGAAGTGATTCCGTCTCAATCTACAGTCGGTGGAGGCAGCCTTCCCGAGGAGTGCCTCTCCACCTATGTGCTTGCCTTGCGGGTGAATTCACCGGACAAGGTCATGAAAAGGTTGCGTGAGGCTCGACCCGCGGTCGTCGCCCGTGTGGAGGATGATAGAATACTTTTCGATCCGCGCACGGTTCTCAACGATGAGCTTCTGCTCTCAAAACTCAAATCTCTTCTGGAGAATAAATGAAATCTGACCTCGACGCGCTCATGCAGGCACGTCATCTGGATGCCATCCTCGTCCTGGGCGACACCGAAAATAATCCCTCCATGTATTACTTTACAGGCGGTGGGCATGTCCGCAATGCGCTGCTGATTAAGAAGGTCGGCAAAGAGCCGGTCCTGTTTTGCAACGACATGGAGCGAGACGAAGCAGCAAAGAGCGGATTGAAGACTGTCTCTCTCAGCGAATTTCCGGAATCAGAATTTGTGGCGCAGGCAGACGGAGACCGGACGCTGGCGAATGCATTGCGCCTCAAGAAGATATTATCGGAGTACGGGTTGTCCGTGGGTCGTGTAGCGGTCTATGGTACGGTCGAAATCTCCCAGTGGTTTGGGATCCTGACGGGTCTGGCGAGCGTCATGCCCGAAGTGGAATTCATCGGTGAGCTGCCGATCGATTCGACGCTACGGCGCGCGATGGAGACCAAAGATGATGTAGAAGTGGCGCGCATCCGCCAGATGGGCGCTGTGACCACGACCGTCGTGCAAAGGGTACAGGAGTATCTCACCTCGTGTGACGTACGGGAAGACGAGGTACTGTTGCAAGAGGACGGCAGCCCGCTGACCATCGGCGATGTAAAGAGCAAGATTGCTCTCTGGCTCGCCGAGCGCGGCGCCGTGGATTCCGAAGGCGTGATCTTTGCCATTGGGCGGGATGCCGGTGTGCCCCATTCCGTGGGCGCCCCCGAGGATCTACTGACCCTTGGGAAAACGATTGTGTTTGATATTTTCCCCGCAGAAAGGGGTGGCGGCTATTTCTATGATTTTACGCGCACGTGGAGCCTGGGTTACACCACTCCGGAGGCGCAGGCGCTCTATGACCAGGTGCACGAGGTCTATAAGCAGATCGTAGAAAACCTGGATCTGAATGCCTCCTTCGTCGAGTACCAGCACATGGCCTGTGAATACTTCGAGTCGAAGGGTCACAAAACACAGCTCAGCGATCCGGCGCCCCTCCAGGGATACGTTCATTCCCTGGGGCACGGACTTGGGCTGAATATCCATGAGCGCCCTTCCTCCCGGTTCGTGGAGAGTGGCACCGATAATCTCCTCAGACCGGGGGTGGTCATCACCATTGAGCCTGGCTTATACTATCCCGACAAAGGCATGGGCATCCGCATCGAAGATTCCTACTGGGTGCGACCAGACGGCAAGATCGAGCTCCTCGCCGAGTATCCGTATGATTTTGTTCTACCGATGAAGAAGTGGAAGAAATAGGCTCTTGCGCGAAGCGGAGTGAGGGCACGCTCTTTGTCCGAATGTAGACGAAGCGCATATTTTGCAGCGAGCAGATTTCCCACCAGTCGAAGATCCGTGACAGAAAATCTAACTGTATCATGATCCACCTTAAGTCTATT
>DAITPI010000498.1:0-3444 GCA_036833655.1 Anaerolineales bacterium
CCGGATTACGCCTGGCAGCGAACCTGGGAGTGGATACAGGAGCATTCTGGGTCAACCGCGGTCACATGAAAGAAGGTCATGAGTTTCTGGAACAGCTATTACTCAAATCGCAAGCCACGTGCCCGATCGATGCAGTTGCTGCGGGATATTTTTCGATCGCAGCGGTGGAATTTTGGCTGCGTGATTTTGATGCTGGCTATCGCCATGCCGAACAGAGTGAGTCCCTGTGGTCTCAACTTGGGTCGGCATACAAAGCGAAAGCGGCGGAAGCCAAGGTACTGAAAATAGATATCTTTACAGCCCTGAATTTGTCTTACGGCCGTATTGAGATCTGCCAGCAGTATCAGGACAACTTACCAATATTTCAAGAAGCAGGCGATCGTTGGATGATTGCCCATGTAGAGTTTCTGGTTGCTTTTGAATTACATAGACGTGGTGATGTAATGGGCGCCCGCCAAACAATGGAGCACAGTCGTGCGCTCTTTCAAGAGTGTGGAGATAGTCTGCGTGCTAGCAAAGATAATATAAGTTTAGCGGGCATTGCCGTAGAGGATGGTAGGTATGCAGAAGCGCGTAAACTCTGTGAAGAAGCGCTGCCTTTTTTTCGACAGTTGCGTTTTTCCATAAGAGATGAGGTGTTATGGATGCTGGGCGCGATCTCAATCATTGAGGGGAATTATGACGCTGCAAAAGCCTGGTACACAGAGTGTCTGCTTTTCGATCACGAGCTAGGTATCGACAACCAGTTACCCGAATGTCTGATTGGTTTTGCAAGTATTGCTCATTTTGAGAAGCATTTCGAGCGGGCTGCACAACTCATTGGTAGTGCAGATGCAGCGGCAGGAGCAAGGCAAGTTTCAGATCCGTTGGTGGATTTTGATCAAGCAGAGTTGGAGCGGCTCCGGACGGTATTGCGCGAAGAACTCGGTGATGAAAAGTTTGACGAGTTTGCTGCAAAAGGGCAGGCAATGAAGATGGAACAACTGATTGCATTTGCATTGGAAGAAAGCGATAAATAATCTTCTGGCACGGTCACTTTTCTCTTCACTCCCCTGGCTGGCCCAGAAAGCCTATTTCACAAGCCGCGCAAAGGACACTCCCGCCAGCAGCGCCATCAGTGCGCCGAAGAAGAAGGGGGCGCTCGGTCCGAGTCCTCGCCACGCGCCGATGCCCTGCCACAGCAAGCCTGCGATCAAGGAGGCAGGCAGCACGGTAATACCGATCGCGGCGTTGAAGTAGCCAAAGGCGGCGCCCCGTTGCGCCGGGGGGACAAGGTCGGCGATCAGCGCCCGGGCCGCGCCCTCCGTCGCGGCGTAGTACAGGCCGTAGAGCCCGAACAGGGCCCACACCTGCCAGCCCGTTTGGGAAAATGCAAACCCCAGATACACTAATCCATACGCCAGCCAGCCGCCCAGCATCAGCCTCCGCCGTCCTACTCGATCGGACCAGGCGCCGAAGGGACCGGCAAACACGGTGTACACCGCATTGAAGGTCAGCGACATGCCCATGACCTGCAGGATGCTCAAGCCGCGCTCCTGTGCGCGCAAGAGGATGAACGCGTCCGACGAATTGCCGAGAGTAAAGAGAACTAAAACGAGTAAGAAGTATTTGAAGCGTGGGTCCATTTGTTGGAATGAGGTGCGTCTCCCCTCCACGGCTTTGCCTGTCCCTGCGCTTCCCGGTATCGGGGTGTCCACTGCGCCCAGGACGAGCACCAGCACCCCCAGCACCGCGGGGATGATGCTGATCAGGACGATGAGCCGGAATGTGTCCAGCGTGAGGAGCTGCGCCTGCGCCTGAGTCCGCCAGACGACCAGCGCCGCGATCCCCAGCCCGAGGAACGCTCCGAGCGTATCGGCGGCGCGGTGCAGACCGAAAGCCAGGCCGCGTTGCCCGGAGTCGACGGAGTCGGCGATCAGGGCGTCACGCGGCGCCGTGCGGATCCCTTTCCCGATCCGGTCCGCCACCCGGACGCCCAGCACCCAGCCCCAGGCGCCGGCAAAATAGAGAAGGGGTTTTGTAATTGCAGACAGAACATACCCGGCGACGGCAAAGGGCTTGCGCTTTCCCCACCGGTCGGACAGCACGCCAAAGAAAACCTTCAACAGGCTGGCGGTCGTCTCAGCAACGCCCTCGATCAAACCGATCACCGCGGTGCGCACACCCAGAATATTGGCCAGAAAAAAGGGGATTAGATTCAGCAACATCTCCGAAGAGATGTCGTTGAACAGGGAAGTCGCAGACATTACCCAGACATTGCGCGGCAAACGCCGGAGGCCTTTTTCCATATCACCTCATACAAACAAGAAGATGGCAGTGGTACTGCCATCTTGTCATCTACAATTATTCATCGCCTTCGTCCGTAATAGCGCCCGGCTGCTCAACTTTGAGCACTTCGCCGTGCACGTCGATGACGATCCGGAAGCCCATCATGCCGAGATAGGCGCGCATGTCTTCCGGTAAGCCCACCTGCAGGAGCTGGTCGAACTGCTTATCGATGTTCTTGAGCTGCTGCTGGATAGCAGCCTTGGTGAACACATCCTCCTGCCCCAGCATCTTGGCAGTCTGCTCGGAAAGGATGTCTTCGCTGCCCTTCATCATGTCAGCCAGCTGGTTGAGGACCTGCCTGTCCACCTGCTCCGAGGGGATATGGCGACGGAAGCCCGCGTCGTCCACCACGTAGCACGGCTCATTGCCGACCAGGGCGGATTCTGCAGGCTTGCCAGATTCGTCGAGGACAAGACCGGCGAAAAGAGGTTGTCGTGGCATAAGCTTTCTTCTTTCGTCTTGAGAGCACCATGGAGCGCGCGCATCTGCGCTGGACGGCGTCAGGGTCGATTGGTCTCGATATGCCCCGACGAACACGGGGCTACTCGACCAGCGAGATCGCGAGCTAACTGCTCTGTTTCCCCTCCACGGCGGCGAGCAGGATGCCGGCGGCGATCCCGACGCGGCGGTCCAGCTGGCGGTTGATATCCATACTGAAGTCCAGGTTGAGCTGGTAGCGGAAGAGGTTGAAGTTTTGGCGCAGGTCGGCAACGCGCGTTTGACCGATGGTCATATCATAGTTCTGCGGCAGGAATGTACCCAGGAGAAAACGGCGCAGGAGCGCCAGCCCCACGCTGTCCTCGAATAGTTGCCCGATCAGGTTGTCGTTGGCGTCGAGCACTTCCCACTCGTCCCGCAGGATCGAGCGTAAGCCCCGGCGTCGCAGCGCGCCTACCTTCTGGTTGAGCTCGGTGTCCACCACATCGTACGCCGCCGAAAAGTCCATGATCTGGCGCGCCTTGATGCTCAGCACTTCCTGCGCCTTGCTCTCATCCCCATACACGCGGATATCCTCGCGCAGCCGGAACATTTTTTGCTCGCTGAACATGACCATGCGACCGGCGGGATCGTAGAAACGGAACTTGCCCGTCAGGGCGATCGCCTGGCGCTTGAGTA
>DAITPI010000499.1:0-3404 GCA_036833655.1 Anaerolineales bacterium
CCGCCTGGAAGAGCTTGCCGCGGCCACGCTTGGGAAAGAGGCAGCGCTCTTCGTGCCGTCCGGGACGATGGGCAACCTGCTCGCCTTACTGGTCCATTGCCAGCGCGGCGATGAAGTCATCGTCGGCAGCCTGTCACATATCTATCTGAACGAAGCAGGCGGCATGGCTGCGCTGGGTGGGATCCAGCCCTGTCCGCTGCAGAACCAACCGGATGGCACCCTGGCGCTCGATGAGATTCTGGCTTCCATTCGCACGGAGGATGTACACCATCCGATCACGCGTTTGGTCTGTCTGGAGAACACCCAGAATATCTGTGGCGGTGTTCCGTTGAGCGTCGCCTATACGCGTCAAGTCGGCGAGCTGACGCGTCAGCGCGGTCTGGCACTCCACATTGATGGAGCGCGGATCTTCAATTCCGCCGCGGCGCAAAGTGTGTCGGTCAAGGAGCTGGTCGAGCCAGCCGATTCGGTCATGTTCTGCCTGAGCAAGGGCCTGGCGGCGCCGATCGGTTCGATGCTGGTTGGCACGACCAAATTCATCGCCCGGGCGCGGCATCTCCGCAAGATGCTCGGAGGTGGCATGCGCCAGGTGGGTGTCATTGCTGCCGCCGGGCTCATTTCTCTCGAAAAGATGACGAAGCGTTTGGGGGAAGATCATATCCGGGCGCGGAAAATGGCAGATGGCTTGCGGAAAATTCAAGGCCTCGTTGTGGATGCGGGCTCCCCATACACCAACATGGTGTACCTGAACCTCGATCCTGAGGTGAGCGTCAATGCGCACGAGATCACTCGTAAGATGAAGGACCTGGGCGTCCTGGTCGACCCGGAGAACGCCCGCCGCTTCCGGCTCGTCACGCATTACTGGATCGACGATCAAGCCGTGGAGAGGGCGGTCTCCGCCTTTCAAACGGTGCTCCACTGAGCAAAACAAGCCTGCTCGTTTGATTCGTTTCCCACCGCCTATGTTGTCGAGCCTCAGGCGGTGATCTTTTCCCCTTCGATGAATTCCCGGTAGGGTAACCGCGTCAACGCCTCGACGATCAGCGGATCGAACAGGATCCCGGCCTGTTGTTTCATATACTGGATCGCTTCCTCCGCCGTGGATTTGTTTCGATAGATCCGGCGGCTGGTCAGCGCATCATATACATCGGCAACGGCGAAGATGCGCGCCGGAAGCGGGATCTGCGTATTCTTCAAGCGAGCCGGATATCCACTGCCGTCCCAGCGCTCGTGGTGATAACGGATTACGGGCAGCGTGTCCTGCAGGAAGGGAATACCCCCTACAATGCGAGCCCCGATCTCGGGATGGATGCGCATGATCTTCCATTCCTCGTCGCTCAGCGCACCGGGTTTGTGCAGGATCGCATCGCTGACGCCGATCTTGCCGATGTCATGGATCAGGGCGCCTCGCTCCAGTGCCTTGAGCTGCGGTCCGCTCAAGCCCATCGCGGCGCCGAGCAGACAAGTCAGCTGGCTGACCCGCGTGCTGTGCCCCTCGGTCTCGCGGTCGCGTGCGTCCAGTGCCGACATGAGAGCGGTCAATGTGCGATCGTAGGTCAGCTCCAGCTCTTCGTACGCGGCTTCGATCTCTTTTGCCTGCTGCCGCGACTCGGAGAGCAATATGGATCGTTCCAGGGCTATAGCAGCTTGATTTGCCAGGGTCTGGAGATTGGCAAAATTCTGCCCGCGGCTTTCCGGGATGTCCATCCATAAAGCCCCGTAGGTCCGCCCGCGGGTCAGGAGTGGATAGCAGACCAGCGACCCATTCTCGATCGAGACGATGATGCTTTGTCGCGTCTGGATCGCCTGTTCGATCGTCTCGAGCGGCCGCTCGCCGCGGGTGTGCATGCCTCCGGCATCGATCTCCACCTCGGCCTCGATCCGACCGTCGGGCGTCATCAGCACAATGCCCGCTTCTCTGGCGCTCGTCACTTTGTGCGCAGCCTGGGCGATCAATTCCGCGGCCCGGCTCAGCTCCTCGGTCTGAATGACGTCCACGCTCAGCTGGTACAGCATCGATGTCATGCTCAGTGTATTGCGCAGCTCCTGATACAACCACGAGCTCTCGATCGAGGCTGCGGCCTGGGAAGAGAGCAGGCCCGCCAACGATTCGTCGTTCTCCGAGAAGAAGACACCATTGTGTTTACCGAACGCAAGAATGCTCCCAATGCTGAGGCGGTGCAGCCGGATGGGAATGGCAAGCAGGCTGCGCAGGCCGGCATGATCGAGCTCGATGCCTTTTCCACTGGCGTATTTTCGTACATCGCGCACCCGGAAGGGCTCGGTGGCGTTGAGCGCGGCGTGCAAAAGCGCTGCGTCGGCCGGGTTCGAATTGAGCGCCGCAAACAGCCTGGGCGCTTTACCGGCAAAGGCAGTCCGCGAAAAGTTGCCCTGCTGGTCCAGCAGCGAGACGAAGACAAAGCGCGCCTCCAGGGTCTGGCGTGCGATCACTGCCACTTCCTGAACGGCTGCCTGGGGATCGAGCAGGGTCGTAAGCGAGATGCCGGCCCGGATCAGTTCTGTTAGTCGCTGGCGGTAGCTGGAACGTTCCCAGGCACGCATCACCTCGGCAGCAACTCCCTCGGCAATTGCCACGTCTATGGCGCTGAAGGCATACTTCTTTTCCGAACAAATCTCCAGAATCGCTTTGACATGGCCGTGCTGAAGGATCGGAACATTGATGACAGACAGAGTATCCTCATTCTCCAGGCGAATAAAGTCCGCATCCAGCTCCGTATCCTGGATCAGCTGGGTCTTTTTGAGACGGGTTGTGCGGCCGATCAGCCCCGAGTCCGCTCTCTGGCGATATCCCGGGGGAATTACACTGGTCATTCGGCCCGCGGACGCCAGCACAATGAACTCGTGCTCTCCGCTTTCCGCCTCCATCAAGGCGACGAAGGAGCAATCCATCGCCCGCTCCAGAGTATTGACTGCCAGCTGGGCTGAGACCGGCGGATCGAGCTCCGCTTCCAACTGCTGGCTCAGCTCATTTAGAAGCACCAGTTGTGCATTCCGGCGTTTCTCAGCCGCCAATTGTCCCTGGAGGATCTCGATCTGTTCCTGCAAAGCCGAAGCATTCAGACCCTGCGTGGTTTCCCGGAACGCTTCGGCTGTTTGATCTGGTGAATCATTTCCTGAGGCGGTACCGGCGAACATGCCGTAGGTAGTCAGCGCGGTCAGGAGACTGCTCAAAATGAGACCGGTCGTCCGTACTCCCGCAGCGACATCATCCAACAAGAAATAAATCCCGGTGACGGTAATTACCTGGACACCTAGCAGGCGTGTATTCGAGCGCCATTCCGGCCGATGAGCTGCAAGCTGGGAGCCGATGACCGCGCCGAAGAGCACGGCGGAGAGCGCAAGGAGCGCCGCGCCTACCAACAGGCTTTTCGAAAGACCCGGTC
>DAITPI010000500.1:0-3391 GCA_036833655.1 Anaerolineales bacterium
GAACGGCGCCATCGGTCAGTTCGAGGTCAGCTGGACCTTCCGCGGCGGCATGGACCTGCGGGATGAGGTCGCCGGCACCGACGGCACGGTCTGGCTGAACCACTGGATGCGGACGGGTTTCGAGATGTTTACCGGCGTCGGGCAGGGCGGCTACGTGGCAGAGAAGGCAGAGGGCGACACAGGCTGGCTGTTCCCCGTGGGGGACGAGGTCGGAGCCCTGGGGTATGTGGCGATGTTCATGGACATGTTCAACGCCATGGACAAAGGCGCCAAACCCATGGAAACATTCTACGATGGCTATGTGGTCAACACCATCATGGACGCCTGTTACAAAGCAGCCGAGACGAAAAAATGGGAGCCCATCGAGATCAAGGACTGGCGCGGCGGCCCCGTGAACCAGGAAAATGCCGGCTTGAAAGAATACGATGCGCAGCATTTCCTGATCAAAGAAGAGAAAATGCCGGATGGCAAGTTGAAGATCATTTTGAAGGACAAACAGACGGGGAAGGTATCGCAGATTATTCAATAAGACTCCGCGCAGACACACCTGCACTTCATCCGCACGATTTGCCAAGCAAATCGGGTGCACACTTGCCCCGAGTGCAAGTGCCGGGGAGTGTCGTGCCCGCCGGGTAGCGGAGCGACGAACGCTTATTGAGGAGTGCAGTCGAAGCACGAGGGTAAATTCGCTGTCGTGTTAGCACAACTTGCAACTCGCGGCAGCCCGCTTCGATTGCGGGCAAACCAGCAGTGCCGTCCGCCCAGCGCGAAGGAAAAAGAACTTCGTTTGCAAGATGAACGAAGTTCTTAATTTCCATCTCAAGTTTGGCTATTGAGATTGCCAATCTATCTGGCTATAATGAAAGCATCTGTTCCTGCTGGATGATTTGACCGTGCATACAAAACCTGTAAGCAAGACCACCAGCACCAAGAAGCTTTCTCGCATCACGTCTCCTATTTTGATGAATACAGATGAGGCGGAGATTATGCGTGCGTTGCGCAGGCAGGGACGGATCTCCCGTAGCGAAATCTCTACGATCACCGGCTGGTCCAAAGCCAAAGCCTCCCAGGAGATCCGCAGCCTGGTGGACAAAGGCTATCTTGTGGACGTGGGCGAAGGCGCCTCCCAGGGAGGACGCAAGCCGCGCATGCTGCGCCTAAACGACCACCTGGGTTATATCGCCGGGATCGACATCGGCGCCACCAGCCTGGATGTCGCCCTCGCGGACGTTACCGGAGCGATCCTGCAGAGAGCCTCGGAGCCGACGGATGTTCACTTCAGCCCGGAAACCGTGCTGGGGCGCTGCAATGAGCTGCTCCTGGAACTGGTCCGAGCCGAGGGGGCAGTCTCCGATCAAATCCTCGGCATTGGTGTAGGGGTCCCGGGCCCAGTTGATTTTGCCCGTGGAGTCCTGGTTGCGCCGCCCCTGATGCCTGAATGGGAGAACTTTCCCATTCGGGATCTTTTTAAGAAGGCGTTTGTCTCGGCGTTCGTCGCCGTGGACAATGATGTCAACATCATGGCGCTGGGGGAGCAGCGCGCCGGGGATGGTGGCGGCATCGACCACTTCATCTTTGTCAAGATCGGGACCGGCATCGGCGCTGGCATTATCTCCAACGGCAGAATCCACCGTGGCAGTGACGGCTGCGCCGGCGACATCGGTCACATTTGCGTGGATAAGGAAGGGCCCTTGTGCTCGTGTGGCAATAAGGGCTGTCTGGAAGCCATGGCAGCCGGACCGGCGATCGCAGCCAGGGCGCTCGAAGCCGCTCGAAACGGGACCAGCCCCATCCTGAGCCAGATGCGCGCAGCCAACGGCGTTCTCCGGCCCGAGGACGTCAATGCTGCCTGCCGGGAGGGCGACCAGGCAGCGCTCGATATCATCCGGGATAGCGGTCAAATGATCGGAGATGTGCTGGCGAGCCTGGTCAATTTCTTTAACCCCAGCCATATCTTCGTGGGAGGTGGCATCACGAACTTTGGCAATCATCTGCTCGTGGCGATCCGCCGGGCCGTCCTGCATCGTTCGCTTCCCCTGGCAACCACGCACTTGTCCATTAAATTTTCTCGCATGGGGTCGAATGCTGGCGTTATGGGAGCGATTTCTCTGGCGCTGGATTATCTCTTCACGATCGAAGATAGTCCACACTCCATATTCTAGAAGGAGGTGACCTGTACCAACCGTCTGCTGCTAACGACACGAATTCGAACTCTGACTAAACACTAGGAGAAGATGAAAATGACGACGAAAAGCAAGAACCTGATTTTGCTGGTGACCGTATTGCTCACCATTGCATCCCTGATTGCGGCGTGCGGTGCACCTGCAACAGAAGCCCCCGCGCCGACCAAAGCACCTGCCACGCAGGCGCCGGCAACCGAACCGCCCGCCGCTACCGAAGCCCCTGCCACAGAAGCCGGAGCAAAGGGACCTCCCTATACCATCGGTATTTCCAACCCGTTCATCAGCAGCGAATACCGCACGCAGATGATCGATGAGCTCATCGAGGTCAACAAGGAATACATGGACCAGGGTCTCACCACCGAGCTCGTGATCGAGAGCGCCGATACCGATGTTGCGGGCCAGATCCAGCAGCTGCAGAACCTGATCGCCAAGGACGTAGACGCGATCCTCGTCAACCCGGGCGATGTCAGCGGCTTGAATGCCACATTGCAGGAAGCCCTCGACAAGGGCATCATCGTGATCTCGGTGGACCAGGAGCTGAACGTGCCCGGCGTCTACAACGTGGGCATCGACCAGAAGGAATGGGCGAAGACCAGCGCCAAGTGGCTTGCCGATAAGCTGGGCGGCGAAGGCGATGTGGTCGAGATCGAAGGCTTCCCGGGCCACCCCGCCAACGTCGCCCGCATGGAAGGCGTGGATGAAGTGTTCGCAGAATATCCGGGCATCAACGTCCTGGCGAAAGACACCGGCAAGTGGGACGAGGCGACCGGCCAGCAGGTCATGTCGAACTTCCTCGCCTCCTACCCGAACCTGAATGGCTACTGGACCCAGGACGGTATGGCGATCGGCGCCTTGCAGGCGGTGATGGCTGCCAACCCGGCCAAGTGGCCGCAGGGCGTAGGCGAGGGCCGCTGCCAGTACCTCAAGCTCTGGCAGGAAGCCCTCACCATGAATCCTGACTTCGACAGTATTGCGGTTGCCAACCACCCGGGCGTCTCTCCCACGGGTCTGCGCATCGCGGTCAACATGTTGCAGGGCAAGGAAGTGGATAAGTCCAAGCTGGGCGGCGCGAACGGTCTGTCGTTCGTGATCCCGCTGGCGGCTGTCATCACCTCCGACAACCTCGATGAGGGGCTGGCAATGTGTGAAGGCAAGCCCGATGCCTACCTGCTCGACGACATCATGACCGACGAAGAAGTCCAGCAGTA
>DAITPI010000501.1:0-3352 GCA_036833655.1 Anaerolineales bacterium
TCGTCTCAAGAGAGATCCGACCATTGTCTGTACGAGCCTTTGTCGATTTTGGCGCGGGCAAGATCGTAGCGGAGAAACCAAACGCACGTTCCAGGGTAAACGGCGCCCGGGAAACGGTCAGCCGGCTGCGGGTGGTATGAAGCGCGCGAAAGGTCTCGTCACAGGCCAGGTAAGCGCGCCCACTCTGGGCGGCGACAAAGGGGGTTGTCCCCGATCCACAGAAGAAATCTGCTACCAGATCTCCGGGGTTTGAAGAAGCCAGAATGATCCGCTCGAGAAGGGCCACGGGCTTCTGGGTTGGGAAGCCGGTGCGTTCCGAGTGCAGGCGGGCAATCACCGGGAAGTACCACCAATCCTCGGGCACCTTGCCACGGTCAAGGTCGGGAACTTTGCCAAAGCCCGCCTTGGGGGACGAGTGGAATGTCTTGACCGTATTCCTGTTGTACGGCTCGCGGACCGCGTCGACATTGAACGTATATCCAGCCCCTTTGACATATGCCAGCAGTGTATCGTGCTTCCTGTTGAATGCCCGGCGGATGGGCGACGGGCCATGATACGTCCAGATGATTTCGTTCAGCAAATGATCGGGGCCAAAGAGCTCATCCAACAGCAGACGGGCATACGAGTCGGCATGCCAGTCGAGGTGAAGGTAGAGGGTTCCATTGGGCGAAAGCAAGCGATACATGCTCGCCAGGCGCTGGTACAGAAAGTCGAGATAGGAATCGAGGCTGTCCCAGTGGTCGTGATAGCCTTCCGCCAATTGCCACTGATCTGGCTTTCGGGAATCCTCCCCCCGCCCGATACGGGCAGCGAATTTGCGGTTCGTAAAAAATGGGGGGTCAGCGTAAATGAGCGGAATGCGCCCCTCATACTCGGGCAATAGAGCCGCCATCACAGACAGGTTATCGCCCAGGATCAGACGGTTCGAGGGGGCGGCATCGGGATAGCCGCATCCATCCGGATATACGATGGAATCGGTGACCAGTGACGCTGGATTAGGCTGTGTCAGCTTTTTCCCCGACCAGGTGAGCTCAGGCATGTTTAGTAATGGACCTGCACCAGCGTTCCATACCCGCGATTGGTTGTCTTGCCAGTTTCATGTTTTGGCAGCGCCCAGCGGAAGAGCCACTTGGCTTCCTCCGTGCGCATATTGATGCAGCCGTGGCTCATCGGCACGCCAAAGTTCTCATGCCAGTAGGTGCCATGAAAGGCATGTCCCTGGGCTGTGAAAAAGAGTGTCCAGGGGACACCGGGGAGCTCATAATCATCCGCATCGGCAAAGAGATTGCCATTGCCCATGTGTTTGGCGGGATCCTTTTCCAGGATACGGAACTCTCCCTGCGGCGTCTTTGTGGAAAGCCCGTCCGCTCCTCGCGGACCATTCGGGATTCCGGAGGAAACGTTGGTCTTGAATATCTGCTGGTCGTTCTCGAACGCGGTCAGCATCTGTGTGGTCAGATTGACTTCGATCCGCTTCTTTTCCAGGGGGATCTCCGGGGTGATGGGAGCCATCTCTTCGGCCGGGATCGGCCGTACATGAAGCGAGTTGACATGATAGGAACCGGCTAGATCATCATAAACACGGTACCAGGGCTCGCCGTTGGGTCCTGCCTCAATTGCCTCGACCCAGTGCGTTGACTCATAGTACAGGCGGAAACCCAGCTTCTGCCAGCCGTAGGCCTTACTTGTTCGCCAGGGCTCCGTAAAGGGAACGGTGACCTCGACGAGCTGGCGCATGCCTTCTTCCAGCTTGAGGGCGGGCAGAGTCTTGTTATAGAGGGTCTTTACGCGTTGCAGGTGCGAACGATGCAAGAACCCACCCCAGACGCGATACCAGACCGGGTTATGAGCCGGCTCAGCCACGGTCACTTGTTCATAGACGTGTAACAGCTCGTCCCGAAACCACGTGGAGACAATCGAGCTTTTATCACTCGGCCTGCTATAGATGCTGACGGACTTTGTCGCTACACGCACAAGGAAACTGTCATCGAAACTGTTGAAAGCGGGCAGGGAAGGAGAAAAAGCAAGCGTTCCCAGGCCGAGACCTCCAAGCTTGAGGAAATCTCGACGAGACAAGCGCCGCGGTCCTGTAGGTAAAGTGGACATAGCAGAAGATTGTAATCGAAAACAGGGGTTTTGCTCGGCAGTCTTAGGGTTTTTTCATGGAGGAGGCTTGCCCAAGCCAGCGGCATGCCATTTAACGCAACTACCCTCCCGTAGAGGAGGGTAGCGGATTGTCGATCAATTTATTCAGGATTCGACTGTTTCGGGGAGCATTCCGTGAAGCTTGATCTCGAGCGCCATCGTGTGAGCACAGCGTTTGTGAGTCATAAAGAATTCGCAATCGCACTGAAAAACACCATTTTCGAAGGTTACACGGTGATTATTATTATCGCCATGAAAGGTCACGTCAAATTTGTTGAAGAAGAAGCGGTTCTGTTCCTCTGCGTAGCGTTTTGCTTTTTCTCTTTTTCCGATCATTCCATAGTCCATTGTTTAGTCTCCTTTCAGGATAGGAAAATAAAAAGCACGCGAAAATGCGCGTGCTTTGCAACTACAGCAGACCTCTCTTATAGACATCGACTCGCATAGGACATCTACCTCGATGGTTTCAGTATATATGCAATCAGGGTGCAAGTCAACACTTAAACCGGCATCGTCCGCAGATCGTACAGAAACCGTAAGGTTCATTTAATCTGCGGGGACGCCGGCAGGAATATGCTCATCTCCATTGTAGGTCGTAAGGAAGGGCCACTTCCGAATAATGAGCCACATCCCAACTATACAACCGATTCCCCCGCTGATAATGGCGAACGGTGCACCGAACAACTGCGCCACAACCCCGGCTTCCACCTCCCCCAGCTGGGGTCCGCCCTGGAAGAAGATCTGGGTAACACTCGTCATACGCCCCCGAAGCTGATCCGGGGTCTGCAGCTGCCGGATCGTGTTGCGAATAATGGTACTGACCGAATCCGCGGCTCCGGTGACCGCCAGGGCGGACCAGGCGAGGACCAGGGATGTGGCCGCGCCAAAGATGATAGTTGCCAGCCCAAAAACCAGCACAGACCCGAGAAAGAGCTGACCTTGCCGGCGGAGCCCGGGCAGTTGGGAGACAACCAGCGCGGCAAGGACGGCGCCCACAGATTGCGCGGCGGAGAGCCAGCCATACTGGACCACGCCGACATGCAGAACATCTCGGGCAATGATCGGCATGAGCGTGTTCGCCGATGCAAAAAACGTCGCGACAAAGTCCATCAACATCGTAGAGAGGATGATGGGTTTGTTGAACATAAAGCGAATTCCTACCCGAATAGAATCCCAGCTGCCTCCGGCGATACGGTCCGTTTTGGTC
>DAITPI010000502.1:0-3312 GCA_036833655.1 Anaerolineales bacterium
CAAAATAGCTTCAAGATGGTGCGATCCGACAAATTGAAATTATCGGGGAGGCAGTACGTCATATTTCCAGAGATTTGAGGAAAACGTATTCTGAAATCCCCTGGGATGATATTGCAGGAATGCGCGACAAGCTAATCCATGATTACTTTGGGGTCGATCTTGAAAAAGTCTGGTTGACGGCTAGGGAGGATCTACCCCCGCTCAAGAAACAGATACTGGGTTCTTCCGTTTCTGCCGTGAAGGGCTGCCAGATTTAGGGGTGAGAGCGTGCGTACGCACGCTCTCACCCCTAAATCTGGGTATCTGTCACGGAAAATCCTGGAGAGCCAGATACTGGAAATTCTGAGAGATTATGGGCAGGAGTAGAATAGAACGCCAATCGCGGGTGAAGCCTGCTGAAGGCGATCCAGCCTCTACAGATCACAACGGCATCTTCATCGGGATCCCCGGCTTGCGCGGATATTTCGGCGGCGTAGCGGCGACTTTTTCCAGGATGACGAGATAACGGTCATCCGCCACGCCCGGCAAATGGACCGGGATCAGCTGCTTCAACTTTCCACCCAGCAATTCCATGGCTCGTTCAGCGGACTGCGCTTCGGCGGGTCCGCTTTCGCCTTTCTGGGCGAGGATCTGGCCCCCGACCCTGACCAGGGGGATCAGGTATTCGCTCAGGACATTGAGGTTCGCCACGGCGCGCGCCACCGCCCAATCGTACTTTTCGCGGTGCCGCAGGTCCTGTCCCAGGTCCTCGGCGCGTGCCCGCAGGACCTCCACGTGTTCCAGCCCCAGCACACGGACGATGTGCTGGCAGAACATGGCTTTCTTGCCGACCGACTCCACCAGGGTCAGTTTCATGTTCGGATACAGGATCTTGAGGGGAATACCCGGGAAGCCGGCGCCGGTGCCAATGTCGATCAGACGGTTCGGCGGGGTCGTCTTCCACGCCAGCACGCATGAGAACGAATCGAGGAAATGCTTCGTGCGGATGGAGTCCGTGTCACGGATGGCGGTCAGGTTGAACTTCTGGTTCCATTCGACCAGCTCTCGTTCATAGGTTGCCAATGCCCCCACCTGGTGCCCGGTGAGATGGATGTTGAACAGGGCCTGTGCGTCGCGGGCGAGCTTTTCCATTGAGGAAAATTATAATCCCTGCCAGATAACAGACCCTAAGGGTCTCGTTTGAAGTAGATGCTGGGTCTGCAGAATTATGGCTCTCTTGCGAAAAGACCCTTAGGGTCTCTGTCATGAATCAAAGACCGCCATCTCTGGCGGTCTCGTGCTTCATTTGGAGCAAGCTTACTTCTTCTCGTCTTCAACGATGACTTTCTCCACCTTCGGGCGGCGGACCCGGCGGTAGACGGCGCGTCCGGCGAGGTAGACCAGGAAGAGCGGGATGGCGATCAGGACCAGCGCCGGCAGGGTCAAGAGCACGAAGCGGATCAGGAAGTCGGCGAAGTTCTGCAGGAAGACGATCAGGTCCTGGATGGCTTCCCGGGCGGCGCCCTCGGGCTTCCACGGGCCGACCGTGATTGGCTGGGTGCCTTCCTCGGCGATCAGGCGGACGCTGACGGAGGAAAGTGCCGCGGACTCTTCCAGGTACTTGATCTGGCCCTTGAGCTGCTCGATCTCGGTCTGCACGGTCTGGACCTGCAGGTAGATGGCGAGCACATCCTCGGCGCGGGTCGCCTTGTCCATGATCTCGAGCAGCTTGGTCTCAGCCGCCTGCTTGGCTTTCAGCTGGGACTGCAGGTCTACATACTGGCTGGTGACATCCTGGCCAGAGCGGTTCTCGTACTGGATGTCCACGGCGCCCTTTTTGATGCGCTCGAGGGCTTCGTCGAGCCGCTCGGCCGGGACGCGGATGACGATGGTCGCTTCGGGCACTTCCTTGCCAAAGGAAGTATAGGACTGGTACAGGTTCGAAGAGACCACGTACCCGCCGAACTGATTGGCAAGGGCATTGATCTCCGCCATGCGCGCCTTGGGGTCCTTGACCACGATGGCAAGGTCGGCATTCTCGATGACCAGCCGTTCCTGCGCCTGCGCGGCGCTCGGGCTGTATAGATCCACACCACTCGCGGCGGAATCCATGGCTGGCGCGGGGGCTTCCGCAGCCGGAAGTTGCATCTCGGGTGCGCCTCCACCGCCCATGCCATAGCTCAGGTCGCGGGAGACTTCGTTCGAGGTGGCGCTACGCGGGGTAACCAGGGCGGTAAAGGCTACGCCGATGACCAGGAACACGGCGATGACCGACAGGATAATGAACAGGGTGCGTTTCATGTCTTCTACTCCTTCACGAATGTCCGATGATTTCACCCGGAGGACGATGCTGGTCTATAAATTGTTCCCCGGCCCAGCCCCCTCCGTCCCGCGAAGCGGGACACCTCCCCCAAATACAAGACAGGAAAGAGAATAATTATTCCAAATTTAGATGTTGTATTTGGGGGAGGCCGGGTGGGGGCCTACCACCCTTCCGCAATCCTCACCGCGTGTTTCTCTGGCAAGCCGGCTTCGCGGATGCGCTGCTGGACCTCGGGGATGTTGTAGGCGACGCGGCGCGGCTCCCAGGTCTTGCGGGTGCTATCGTAGATGGCGTAGGCGGCGCGTGAGTCGCGGTCGCGCGGCTGGCCGACCGAGCCGGGGTTGGCGATCAGCCGCGACTGTAGCTCGACCGGCTCTCCGACGCGCATCTGCTTCAGGTTGACGCGGTCGGTCGCCTGGTCGAGCTGGAACATGCACTGGATGTGCGAATGGCCCACAAAGCACCAGGGCGTGGTGAAGTGGTCGAAGTTCAGGCGCGCCGAGAGCGTGTTGAGGATGTATTCCCAGACGGAGTCGCGCGGGCTGCCGTGCACCAGGCTGGCGTCGTGGCGCACCTTCAGGTTGGAGGGCAGCGAGCGCAGGAAGTCCATGTTATCGGCGGTCAGGACGCGCTCGTGGTGGACCAGCGTCCGGCGGGCGTCCCCGTTGAAGGCTTCGAAGGGGATCTTGCCGATGACCGCCACGTCGTGATTGCCGAGCAGGCAGGTCAGACTGGGGATATCGCGCACCAGATCCAGCACGGCGTTCGGGTCGGGACCGTAGCCCACCATGTCGCCCAGGCACCAGGTCTCGTCTACGCTGCCCGCGTCTGCCAGCACCGCTTCGAGCGCCGTGTAGTTCGCATGAATGTCAGAGATCACCAGTATGCGCATATCACTCCAAAAGCTTTGCTACCCATCCCAGAATGACGTCCGCCACTTCGCTCTTGCTCATCAGCGGCAACGCCTCTCGACGCCCATCGGCAAAGAGCAGCGTGACGCGGTTGGTCTC
>DAITPI010000503.1:0-3299 GCA_036833655.1 Anaerolineales bacterium
GCGCTGGGGCGCATCAAGGACGCGCGCGTATTACCTGCGCTTCTGGAGGTTTTGCTGGCAAATAAACATGAATCCTACGATGCCGGCAAGGCGATCCGCAAGTTTGGGAAAAAGGCGCTACCGGAGATCGCGAACGCATTCCATCGCACTGGCAACCAGAAGCTCATGCTGCTGCTGATCGAGCTGAAATACGAAAAGGCATTTGATCTGCTGTTGCGATTGCTGGAGAATCCGGATCCGCAGGCGCAGCTGACAGCGGTTCGTGAATTGGGCAAGCTTGGAGACCGAAAAGCAATTCCCTATTTGATGGAGCAATTGGATCACAGGGATTCTGCCATCCAGAGCGAAGCGATACGTGCGCTGGGCACTCTAAATGCGACGGAGGCGATTCCGGCGCTGCTCAGCCTGCTGACAGATGATGACATTTATGGTGCGCGGTCGGGGCTGTATCATGCGGTGACAGAAGCCTTCCAAAGCTTTGCCGGGCTCGGTGCTGAGATTAAACACGCATTCCCGGGAGAGTACCCGGCAATGTTCAACATGGGCGGCGCACCCCTCAGCCTGCCCGAAGCAATGGGGCTGCTCGGGGACAATCCGCTCAGGGAGATGCTTTCCGGGCCGCAGCGGGACACACTGAAAGCAGATGATCTGCCCCCGGGGATCCCGGCGGATCTGGTGAACAAGGTAATGGAAGAGATGAGGTGGAAGTTTGGAGTCATGTTCGCGGATGCCAGGGATGCGAGCCAGGACCGCGTCAAGCGCCTGGTCGAGCTGCTCCGGGCCGAATCGAGCCTGACGCGTTCCGCTGTGGCGCTGACGCTGCCCTGGTATGCGGATGAAGCATCGCTGGTCGCATTGGAGCAGGCAACACAGGATTCGGATGAGACCGTCCACCAGGCAGCGACATGGGCATTCCAGGCTCTGCAGAAAGTGCTCCTGTATCGCAAGCAGGCAGGATCCGGATTGTGAAAGAGGCATCCCTCCCGGCGTATAATAACCGGGAGGGATTTTTTATTCACTAAGGAGACAATACCATGTCGGGACCCAGAGTTGTCCGTGCCCCGCGGGGCACCGACCTCACCTGTAAGAACTGGCTCAGTGAAGCCGCCTATCGCATGATCCAAAACAACCTCGACCCGGAAGTGGCGGAAAAGCCGGAAGACCTGGTTGTGTATGGCGGGCGTGGGAAAGCTGCCCGCTCCTGGGAGGCATTCGACGCTATTCTCGAATCGCTCAAGAACCTGGAAGAAGATGAGACGCTGCTCGTGCAATCGGGCAAGCCGGTGGTGATCTTCAAAAGTCACCCGGACGCGCCAAAGGTCTTGATCGCCAACTCCAACCTCGTACCGCACTGGGCGACCTGGGAGCACTTCGACGAGCTGGCAAAAAAGGGGCTGATCATGTACGGGCAGATGACCGCCGGCTCGTGGATTTACATCGGCACCCAGGGGATACTGCAGGGCACGTACGAGACCTTCGGCGCGCTTGCCAGGCTCAAGGGCTGGAGCTCGCTCAAAGGGAAATTCGTCCTTACGGCGGGTCTCGGCGGGATGGGCGGCGCGCAACCCCTCGCGATCACGATGAACGAAGGTGTGGGGCTCATTGTGGAAGTCGACCCGGAACGCGCCGAGCGCCGCCGCCTCATTGGCTATGTGGATACGGTAGTGGATACGCTCGAGGAAGGCATGACCCTCGTGGAAGAGGCAAAGGAGCAGCAGATCCCCAGATCCATCGGGCTGATCGGCAACGCTGCGGATATCTACAGCGAGCTGGTCAGGCGCGGCGTGACTCCCGATGTGGTCACCGACCAGACCTCCGCGCACGAGGCGCTGATGTATGTCCCCTCGGGGCTGTCGGTGGCAGCCGCGAACGAGCTGCGCAGAACGGATCCGGACAAATACAAGCAGATGGCAATGGCATCGATGGCAAAGCACGTGCAGGCCAGGCTGGCCTTCCAGGGCGCCGGGGCGGAGGTGTTCGATTACGGCAACAACATCCGCCAGCAAGCCTACAACTACGGCGTGACGGATGCCTTCGAATTCCCGGGTTTCGTGCCTGCCTACATCCGCCCGTTGTTCTGCGAGGGCAAGGGACCCTTCCGCTGGGTGGCACTTTCCGGAGATAAGGAGGATATTTACGCGACCGATCGAGCCATCATGGAATTGTTCCCCGAAGACGATCATCTGAGGCGCTGGCTGGCGATGGCGCGCGAGAAAGTCCCGTTCCAGGGCCTGCCCGCGCGCATCTGCTGGCTGGGTTATGGCGAGCGAGTCAAAGCCGGGCTTAAGTTCAACGAGCTGGTCGCAAGCGGCGAGGTCAAGGCGCCGATCGTGATCGGGCGCGACCACCTCGATTCGGGCTCGGTGGCTTCCCCCAATCGCGAGACCGAAGCAATGAAGGATGGCTCGGACGCCATCTCCGACTGGGCGATCCTCAATGCCATGATCAATGCCGTCGGTGGCGCGACGTGGGTCTCGTTCCATCACGGCGGCGGTGTGGGGATGGGCTACAGCCAGCACGCAGGCCAGGTCATCGTGGCAGATGGCACGCCTGAGGCTGCCGCGCGCCTGACGAGGGTCCTGACCACAGACCCGGGTATGGGCGTTGTGCGACACGCAGACGCGGGCTATGAGATCGCCATCGAAGCCGCGAAGCGCCATGGCATCAAGATGCCGATGTTGGAATAAATAAGCTGTTGTAGCAGCAGGGGTATTGCTGCTACAACCATTTGCCGATGACCACACGTTTTCTACGAGGCCTGGTACCACTCCTGCTGGCTATGTCCGCCTGTGAGCCTATGATTGCCATCGGTAAGTATGAATTCCTGATTCTGATCGGGTTGATGGCGTTCTTGCTGGGTCCACCGATCTACAGGTTCATTCGAAGGGTGGAGAAACTCATCAAAAGGAAAGATGAGTAAGTCAGGCTTTCCGCCTGACTCTTTTCAGGGAACAAGCTACTCGGCAGGTTAATGAAGCTGCCCGACAAGAACCCCAGAGGCGAGCTTTTGCTCGTCAATCTATTTATCACCCGATACTTTTACTCTTGACATACTGTATGATATACAGTATAGTATGACAATAAGGTGAAAATGGAAAACGATGAACTTGTACAAAATATGCTATTGGAGCTGCGACGCGGGGTATTGTCGATTGCGGTGCTGAGCCAGCTGAGCAAAGAGGAGTACGGTTACTCCCTGCTCAAGGCGCTGTCCGATAAGGGCATGGAGATCGATCAGAGCACGCTCTATCCCCTGCTCCGCCGCCTCGAGTCGCAGGGACTGCTCCAGTCCGACTGGC
>DAITPI010000504.1:0-3298 GCA_036833655.1 Anaerolineales bacterium
GCGTGAATTCTAGCATAAGAGACTCCGTTCGTCGCCGTGCCGCCACCAGCAAGTTAAAAGACTCTAAGAGTTTCAGCGGCGGGGGGAAATATGGGGGATACTTGCTTGCCACTCCCTGTGGCGGATGATAATATAAAACCATGTATCTCCCTCGCAGCAGCCGCTGGAGCATGACGAAACGTCGCAAACGCCCGAATCTGTTCAGTTGGACCGTCCTCGGGCTGGTGGTGCTCTTCGGCTATTACCTGAATCAGGTGTATTTGCCCTCTCAACCCAATCCGTTCGAGGCTACGCCAACAGCCACCCGCTCGCCGGAGTCGTTCGCGACCGAGGCAGAGGATCTGTTCAAGCAGGGCAAGTTGCTGCAATCCATCGATGCATATCAGTCGGCGATCAATGCTTCTCCGCAAAATCCTGCCTTGTATATTGCGCTTGCTCGTGTCCAGGTATGGGCGGGCAAATACGAAGAAGCGCAAGCCAATGCCGAGAACGCTTTACTGTTGAATCCCGAGAACTCCATGGCGTATGCCGTACGCGCCTGGGCACTGGATTTTCAGGGACCGGAAAAGAATGCAGATGCAATCGACGCTATCCAGAAGGCAATCGAGCTCGACCCAAACAACGCCCTCGCCCATGCCTACTACACCGAGATCCTGGTCGATTCAGGCTTGTTCGAAAATTATGACGATGCCGCCGAGCATTCGAAGATCGCGCTGGCACTGGACCCCAATCTGATGGAGGCGCGGCGGGCGCGTGGCTATATCCTCGCCGCCCTGGGCAGCGAAGGCAACAACTATGAGCTGGCTGTCCAGGAATATCGCGCCGCCATCGACCTGAGCCCAAATATCCCGACGCTCCGTATGGAGCTGGGACAGAATTTGCGCATTCTCCAGGTATATGACGAAGCGATCAAGGAATTTACCCTGGCAAACACCCTGAATCCGCCCGACCCGGAACCTGACCTGTTGATCTCGCGCACGTATGCCACCATCGGTGAATACACCAAGGCGCTGCAATATGCAGAAACCGCCGTGAAGGACCGCTCCACCGATGCAAGCCTGCACGGCAATTACGGTGTGATGCTCTATCGTAATTTTCTGTATACCCAGGCTGTCGAGGAACTCGGCATTGCGGTCAACGGCGGGAAGACGGAGGATGGCTTTCCGATCAAGGGCCTGCCTCTGACGAATAGCCCCCGGATCGCAGAGTTCTATTTCACGTATGGCCTGGCGCTGGCGCGCACCAACCAGTGCGGCAAGGCATTGCCGATCGCGCAGTCCCTGCAGACGACCGTGCCCACCGATGAGAACGCCGCGTTTGCCGCCACGGAGATCATTCGGATCTGCCAGGAAAACCTTGACAACCCCGCTGTGGATACACCCACGGCGACGACCGAAGAGGCGACGGACCTTCCCGCGACAGAGCCTCCGATTGCGCTGACCCCGACCCCATGAACGTAAATCCCCGACGATCTCTTTTCCACCGCAGGCCGCAATCCAATATTTACCGGATGTTCCTGTGGGTGGTGATGCTGCTCGGCGGCGTGTGGATGCTGCAGCAAATGAACCGGGGCGAGATCAAGCCCCTGTTCGAAGCCACGCCCACGCCGACCCGCGCGCCCGCCTCCTACTTAATGGAAGGCGATACCAACTTCAAAGCTGGCAAAGTGGATGCTGCCATCCAGGCCTACCAGGAGGCGCTGGAGCTGAACCCTAACGACCCGGAGACCTGGGCGAAGCTGGCGCGCATCCAGACCTATTCGTCTGCCTTCCTGATCACGAACTCGCAGAGAAAAGCCCGCCTGCTCGAAGCGCTGGACTCCGCGACCAAGGCTATAGAGCTGGCGCCCGAGAACAGCACCGCCCGCGCCATCCGCGCCTTCACCCTGGACTGGAATGCCAACTCCAACTTCTATAACGCCCAGGAAGTGCAGGATTTCCTGGCGCAAGCGGAGCAGGAGGCGCTGATTGCCCAGCAGCTGGACAACACCAATACGCTGGCGCTGGCGTACTATGCCGAAATCCTCGTGGACCAGCAGAAGTGGAACCAGGCGGAGCTGATCATCAAACAGGCGCTGGAGCGTCCCGATGCCTCCCAGTGGATGGATGTCTATCGCGTCAATGCCTATGTGCTCGAGACGCTGGGACAATATAACCTGGCGATCTCGGAATACGAGAAGGCGATTACCATCGAGCCGAACTTTACCTTCCTGTATCTGAGGATCGGGGCGAACTACCGCCGGCTGGCTTTTGACGTGCAGCTGCGGCAGGGGGATGAGGTGGCGCGCCCCATCTTCGAGCAGTCCCTGGAGTATTTCGATCGGGCAGTGAAGATCAACGAGCAGATCGGGGTGAAGGATCCGAGCCCTCACCTGTCTATTGCACGCACCTATTCGCAGCTCGGCGAATTCTTCATTGCGGCGCGCAACGTGCAGACTGCGCTGGAGTATGAACCGACCAACCCCGACATCTACGGGCAGCTGGGTGTGATCTACTTCCGCTCCCGCAACTATGAGGGCTCGATCTTTTCCCTGCAGTGTGCCATCTATGGCTGTTCCGGCGAAGAGTCATGTTATGGGCGCGGGCTCGAGCGATGTTTCCCGGATCTGGGCGAGAATCCTGTCGAAGTAACGGGCATGGCGATCTCTCCGAACACGATCACGTATTACTACATTTATGGATCCGTCCTGGCAGCCTTGAGCCGGCCCGCCGCCAATCGCTGTGATGACGCCATGAAGACCATGGGAGAAGTGCGTACCGAGCTGGACGCCAACCCGGAGGACTATGCCGATGGGCGCGAGACGATTATGGGCATTATTGAAGCGGCAGAACAGATCTGTGACTCCCTGGCGTCCGGGACGCCGTTGCCAGACCTCGAGGTCCCAACGCAGGTAGGGACAGAAGTCAGTGAGGGGATGGTTGAATATACACCTACGCCGGGTCCGTAGACGATCCAGCCTTGCGGAGGCGGTCGTGGGGCAGTCGAGGGTTCAGGCCTACGCAAGATTTTCCGTTTCTTACATCAGAGCTTTATAAGAATTCCTACAATCCTCTTGACGTAGTCTGGGGGTTTCGGTATCATAAGATTAGCACTCTGCGGGTTTGAGTGCTAATTTCGTGATTATTCCAAAAAAATAAAATCCAATTAGGAGGCCTTGAAATGGCAAGCAAAATGAAGCTAAAGCCCCTTGGCGGACGCGTGATCGTGGAACCGATCGAGCAGGAGGAAATGACTGCTGGAGGGATCATCCTTCCCGAAACCGCTAAAGAGAAACCCCAGGAAGGCAAGATCCTGGCGG
>DAITPI010000505.1:0-3285 GCA_036833655.1 Anaerolineales bacterium
GTCGAAAGGAGTGCGTATCTCTGTTTTTGCAAGCTGAGCCTGAACCAACTGAACCTCTGACTTTATTACATTTAATTCATTGACAAACTTTTCATAGTCTTCCTGGCTAATCAGCTTTTTTTCGGATAATTGCCGCTGCCGTTCTTCCTGGCAAAGGACCCTGATCGATTTAGCATCGAATTTTCCGTGGCGCTGCTGACGCTCATCACGGTCCCCACCACGATCTTTGGCTGGAGCTATGACCAGACCATTCTGTTAATCCCCATCGCCCAGATATTCGGCTGGCTAGGTCGCTCGAGGTTCAAGCCGGGGATCATTGCCGTGATCGTGGCGGTAGTTGTCCTGCACTACGTTCAACGCACGCTGCCCTTTAACGAGGTCTTCTACGTGTGGATCCCGCTAGCGTGGTGCTTGATATTTGGGCTCGCCTGGTACGGCAGACCCTTGTGGAAGAAGAGCTATGCCTGATCGGAGCCCCGATCTTTCCCTGTTCGTGATCTCCCATTCGAGCACCGAGAACTGGGCGGAAGTGCTGTCGCACATTCGCGCCTCGCTGGCCCATCTTGATGTTGAGTATGAAGTTTTGATTGCAGATAACTCCGTGGGTGAAGGCTCGCGTCCGCTGGTGGCGCAACATGGCGCGCGCCTGATCGCACCACCTGGAACAGACTATGGCACGCTGCTCCGCGCTGCGATCGATGAAGCACATGGCAGCTACATCATTACCCTGGATGGCGATCAGGCGCCGCCGTTCGATTTCCTGTGCGATCTGTGGAATGCCCGGCGCTCCGCAGAGGTGGTGATTGGGTCCCGTTACCTCGCCGGAGGCTCGGCGGACATGCCGGCCGCGCGTCGGACGTTGAGCCGCTTGCTGAACTTTGTCTTCAGCCGCGGACTGGACCTGCGCGTGCGTGATATGTCGAGCGCCTTCCGCCTGTATAAGAGCGCGGTCGCCAAACGTCTCCCCACGGACAGCCAGGGATATGACGTCCTGCAAGAGATCCTCGTCAAAGCCCTGATGGAGGGGTACCAGATCTGTGAGATCCCCTTTCAGTACCGATCGACGGATCCAGCTTACACTCGCCTCGTCGAGTTTGGCTGGGCTTATCTGCAAACCTTTGGACGGTTGTGGAAGCTACGCAACTCGATCCTGAGCGCCGACTATGACGCCCGTGCATACGACGCTCTCATGCCGCCTCAGCGCTACTGGCAAAGGCAGCGCTACAAGCTCATCACCGCCCTCCTCGATCAGAACGGCCGGCAAAGGTGCCTGGATGTAGGTTGCGGCTCTAGCCGGATCATCGGTGCGCTGCCCGAGGGAAGCCTTGCACTCGATATCCTGAGACGAAAGCTCCGCTACGCGAGACGGTTCGGGCACCCGGCTGTCCAGGGCTCCATCTTTAGCCTTCCTGTCCCGGACAACTCCTTTCCGAGCGTGATCTGCTCACAAGTTATCGAGCATGTGCCGCGGGCGAACGTGCTCGACGAGCTGGATCGGGTCCTGCAACCGGGCGGTTTTCTCATCCTCGGCACGCCAGACTATGCCAACTGGCAGTGGCTCCTCATCGAGTGGTTGTATAAGATCCTCTTGCCCCAGGCGTACGCCGATGAGCATATCACGCACTATACCTATTCGGAATTGGTCGATGAGTTTGTCTCAAAACGCGGGTACAGACTGGAAGCCGTCAAATACATTCTTCAGGGCGAGCTCATTCTTGGTTTGCGAAAACCATCGTAAGGCGCGCCACCGGAACACGGGATCTCACGAGGCGTATGCGCTTGTTTGAAATGGAAGAATGGAAAAAGGCATCGCGCAAAGCGGTGAAAAGAACTTTAGTTGTGAAGTAGTCCCTTGTACACATCCACGATCTGATCCGCGATCTTCTCCCAGGCGTAATCCTGGGCATATTCCACGGCGCGCTGGCTCATCGTGGCGTGCAGATCATGGTCGTTCAGCAGCCAGGAGATTTTCTCGCAAAGCTTATCCGGTTCCTGATCGGGGATCGTGAAGCCGGTCTCGCCGTCCCGCACCAGGTACGCCAGTCCGCCCACCTCCGACGCGATGACCGGTGTGCCGCATGCCATCGCCTCCAGCGCCACCATGCCAAATGACTCATAATGGGACGGCATCACCACCAGCTCGGCGGCCGAATAATAGTAAGGCAGCTTGTCCTGGTCACGCTTGCCGAGAAAGACAACCGTTTGTCCGATGGCGAGATCATCGCAGAGCTTCTGGAGACGAGCCATCTCGGCGCTCATCTCCTGCGGCGAGGCGGCAGGATCTCCACCGATAATCGCCAGGTGTACCCGATGTCGCTCCTTGAGCTGCAGGCACGACATTGCCTGGATCAGAGTGTCCACACCCTTAAGCGGTTCGATGCGCCCCACAAATAACACCATCCGGTCATCCGGTTTCAGGCCGATATACATCCTGGCTTCATCGCCGGGGATGGGATAGAAATGACCGACATCCACGCCCGGCGGGATCACAACCAGCTTGTTCGCAGCCGCCCTGTACAGGAACCGCAGCTGTGTGAACTCCGCAAGCGTCGCGGCAATAACCCGGTCCGCCCGCCGAAGGCCTTGCTTCTCCCCGTCGATCCGGTAGGGTCCCTCGCGCTCGGCATCCGAGCGGGCAATGCGGTTCTTCATCTCGCCCAGGGTATGGAACATGTGCACGATCGGGGTCCCGCCCCAGGTGTCGGAAAGAGCAGCAGCCGCAACGCCGGAGAGCCAGTAATGGCTGTGAATGACATCGTACTGGATGCGCTTCTCACAGGCAAAGTACTTGACGCCTTCTACGAACTGCGGAATGTAGTTCGCCAGCTCCTGCTTCGGCACCGGGTGTTCCGGTCCCGCCGGCACGTGGACGACGCGGTTGCCGTACCCCAGCTCGTGCAGCACGTGCGGGACGTGGTCGTCCTGCGAACGGGTAAATACATCTACGTGGATGCCCATTTGCCCCAGCTGGCGTGTCAGCTCACGGACATAAACGTTCATCCCGCCGGTATCCTTGCCGCCCAGGGTCGCCAGAGGGCAGGTATGGTAGGAGATCATTGCAATACGTAACATAGAGGTTCCACTGTGTATCAGACGACATGTATAATGAAAAACTTGCTTGTTTAGATCACGACGAATGCTTCAACCCCTCCAGGGAAGGGTGAAGAACGGCATTTCCTTGCAGGAATAGATGTAATCCTTTATAATCCCCGCCGCTGTAGCGAGACTGCGAAGGGTCTCGCCTTGCCACAGTAGCTCAGCTGGTAGAGCAGTCGATTCGTAATC
>DAITPI010000506.1:0-3277 GCA_036833655.1 Anaerolineales bacterium
GATCATGGAGACATCGATTCCCCAGGTTTTCACTTCGCGCCGCAACGCCTCCGAGAACCCGTGCACGGCATGCTTGGAAGCTGCGTAGATCGTGTAGGTCGGCGTCGCCACGAGAGCAGCCATCGAGCCCATATTGATGATGTGGCCCGAGCGCTGTTTGATCATCACGGGCAAGGCTTGCCGCGTCGTTTGCACCACACCCAGCACGTTCACGCCGAACTGCGCCTCGATGTCCTTGACGGGATCCAGATTCTCCAGCCAGTCGAGTCGCCCAAAGCCGGCGTTGTTGACCAGCACGTCGATGCGGCCGAACCGCTCCAGGGTCTGCTGGACCAGTGCCTGGATATCCTCCAGGCGGGCGAGATCCGCCTCGACGACCAACGTTTCCGCCCCCGTCCCCATCTCCTCGATGTCTTTTGCCAGGGCTTCCAGCCTGTTCACCCGGCGCGCCGCCAGTACAAGCCTCGCTCCCTCCCGCCCGAACGCACGAGCGGTCGCTTCGCCGATCCCGGATGAGGCGCCTGTCACAACAACGACTTTCCCTTGAATATCCATGCCATCCTCCTGTAACGATAAAGCAATATTGAGACCAATCTTACTGCAACTCTTCTCCTGTCGCAGCGTATAAGAGAGTGAACGAAGAAACTCCGCCTGAGCTTCACAAGGCGTTAATCTATCAGGAGAAAGAAATGAACTCACAACCCACAATTCTACAGAAACCCACCCTGGTCAACGTCATCGCCTGGATGACCCTTGCCAGCGGCGTTGTCAACCTGTTCTGGGGCATCGGTCTCTCGCTCACCGTGCTGGTCACCATCGTTGGCATTGTCTGTATCCCCTTTGCCATCCTGCCGACCATCCTGGGCATCTTCGAGATCATCTATGCCGCAAAACTACTGAGCAACCCGCCGCAGCCGGTACAGCCTTCCACGAATATCGCCATCCTCGAAATTGTCTGTATCCTGGCGGGCAACATCTTCTCGGTGGTCGTTGGCATTCTGGCGCTGGTGTTCTACAATGATTTGACGGTCCGAGACTACTTTACCCGACTGAATGGGGCCGTGCCGCCCGAGGCGCCGGTTGCTCCCGTAGCGCCTGTCGCTCCCGTCGTCCCGGTTGTCCCCGCGGAGGTCGTGGAGCCCGAGCCCGGTCCGGTGGCGCCGGAAGAGGTCCCTCCCGCGCAGGAACCGCGCTCATCCGGAGAAGAGCCTCCCAGGGAATAGGACTCTCCATACACAAATATAGAGACTTCCGAAACATGCAACTCGGAAGTCTTTTTTCTTTTTAAGATGATATTTCTCCTCTTGACTCTGGTTCCCCTAACTCATACAATGGATATAGAAATTTAACGGGCAACAGGGAAGAGACCCATGTAGTGACGACTTCCGTCGTCTGGTTCAAGCGATTAAGTCGCAGCTACGATGGGCGCCGAAGGTGCAAACCTGGAACAGGCGAACCCAGGTGAAACTCTCAGGCAAAAGGACCCTGCCCCCGAATCACTCTGGAAAGTTCATCCCGCCCTGGCGGGGTGATACCGACGGTGTAAATTTAGTGAGAAAGTCAGGTAGTCTTGCACTCCGCTAACTACCTCCATTCACTAAGTGAATCTCTCAGGTCAAATTACAGAGGCGCGCGATCTATTTCGTGCGCCTTTTCGATTCGCCAAACTACTTGCAAAGGAGCAATACAACATGAATGCACCCGCCAATCTCAAATATACAAAATCCGATGAATGGTTCGACCCTGCGACCGGCGCCATGGGCATCAGCGATTACGCCCAGTCCCAGCTCTCCGATATCGTCTTCATGGAGATCCTGGTGGATGAAGGCGAGACCATCGAAGCCGGCAAGGCGATTGCCTCGGTGGAATCGGTGAAAGCCTCTGCAGAGATCTATGCCTCTGCTGGCGGCACGGTGACGGCTGTGAACAAGGATTTATCGAATAAGCCGGAGACGCTCAACTCCGATCCATACGGCGAGGGCTGGATGGTGAAGGTCGAGGGCGGGGCTGCCGGCGACGTGATGGATGCTGCCGATTACGAGAAGTATTGTGAGGAAAGAAGCCAGTAATCAGGAGGCAGTAACCAGTGATCGGTAAACAATACGGATCGCTGGTAGCTGACCACTGGTAACTGCTCCAAAGGAGCACACATGACCTACATTCCTATTTCCCCGAAAGAACGGGATGCGATGCTGGAGACGATCGGCGTCAAGTCACTGGATGACTTGTTCGATGCTGTCCCCGCCAGTCATCGCTTCCCCACCCTGCACCTGCCCCCGGCGCTGACCGAGATGGAAGCGATGAACGAGCTGTCCGGTTTCGCGCAGGCAAACGAGAACGTCCGCACGGACCTGATCTCCTTCCTGGGCGCGGGCATGTACAACCACTACATCCCCTCGGTGGTGGATCACATCCTGCGGCGCGGCGAGTTCTACACTGCCTACACACCCTACCAACCGGAGATCTCGCAGGGCACGCTGCAAGCCATTTTCGAATACCAGTCCCTGATGACTGCCCTCACCGGCATGGATGTCTCCAACGCTTCCCACTACGATGGCGCGACCGCGACGGCCGAGGCGGTCAACCTGGCGTACGCCCAGTTCCGCGGCAAGCGCAAGAAAGTGGTCATCTCTCCCACCGTCCACCCGCAGTACCGCGAAGTCATCCGCACCTACGCCCAGGGGATGGAGTTGGAGCTGGCTGGCGATGACCAATCGCTAATCTCCAATATCGATGTAGCAACCGACACCAACGAAACGCTCCTTGATCTTACTGACGATAATACCTGCCTGGTCATCGTCCAGTACCCGGATTTCTTCGGGCGCGTCTATGACTACACCAGGCTGATCGATGCGGCACACGCGAAGGGCGCGTTGGTCTGCGTGGTTGCCAACCCCACAGCCCTGGCCATGTTCAAGACCCCCGGCTCCATGGGCGCGGATGTTGTTGTGGGCGATGGGCAGCCGCTTGGCATCCCGATGTGGTACGGCGGACCGAGCGTCGGCTTCTTCACGACCCGCAAGAGCTTTGTCCACAAGATGGCGGGCCGTCTGGTGGGTGAGACGGTGGACAATAAAGGTCAACGCGCGTATGTGTTGACCCTGACCGCGCGGGAGCAGCACATCAAGCGCGAGCGTGCGACCTCGAACATCTGCACCAACCAGGGCTTGATCGCCCTCGGCACGGCTGTCTATCTTTCCCTGCTGGGCAAGAAGGGTTTGCGGCAGGTTGCCGAGCTTTGCTATCAAAAGGCGCATTACGCCGCGCAGCAGTTGAG
>DAITPI010000507.1:0-3260 GCA_036833655.1 Anaerolineales bacterium
CTGCCGGCGCTGATCTTCGATGCGGATGGGTTGAAGCTGCTGGCGCAGATCAAGGCGTGGTCTGCGAAACTCCCGGAATCCACGATCTTGACGCCTCACCCCGGTGAGATGGCCGTGTTGACCGGTTTAACCACAGAGGAGATTCAGGAGAACAGGCACGAGATTGCGGGCAGATATGCAAAGGAGTGGGGGCACGTGGTTGTGCTCAAAGGCGCGTTCACGGTGATCGCCTCACCCGATGGGCGCATAACCGTCATCCCTGTTGCATCTCCGGCATTGGCTCATGCAGGGACTGG
This sequence comes from Anaerolineales bacterium, assembly GCA_036833655.1. Classification (GTDB taxonomy): domain Bacteria; phylum Chloroflexota; class Anaerolineae; order Anaerolineales; family Villigracilaceae; genus Defluviilinea. Next base: position 297 of record DAITPI010000507.1, read on the forward strand.
GGACGTGCTTGCGGGGCTGATCGTCGGTCTGCGCGCCCAGGGCCTGGAGGCGTTCGATGCTGCGGTCGCAGGGGCATGGATCCACGCCCAGGCTGGCCTGTACGCGGCCGATGATCTTGGAACGACTGCCTCGGTGCTGGCGAGCGACGTGTTGAATTCCGTCTCGGATGTGTTGAGCGATTTGGAATAAAAAAAGCAATTCGGTGGTTGAGTAAGGCGAGTGTACTTCTCGCCTGTACACTTGCACCTGGCGCAAGTGCAGGTGTCGAAACCACCAATTATCGAAAATAGACTTGTTACCGCTGGTCTCGGCCTGCCCGAAAGACAAGGGCTACTTGACCATCGAGCAATACAAAAAGAGGAGTCTGTTTTTTTAGACTCCTCTTTCTTCATTTTCCAAAAACCCTAACTTTTCAAGAACTCTTCCAGCGCCGCCTTGCTGATGCGGTAGGCATTGCCCATCTTTTTCGCTTTCAGGCTTTGATCGTTGATGGCGGCCAGCACATCTTCCTCTGAAACCTTGAGGATCGAGGCGGCCTCCGCGGGCGTCATCACATCCGGTATGCCGGCAGCCGCGGCTTTTGCTCCACCGCCAGACTGTCCCTGCATCGCTCCGGAGGTCGCTTGCTGCATCAGATTGCCGATTCCCATCCCGGCCCCGATACCAGCCGTCAGCCCCGCGCCGCCGCTTGGATTCTGAGCCGCATCACGCATGGCGTCCGCGGCCTGCAATTGAGTATAGGTTGCCATATCGAGCATTCCCATGTCGCGCAATTCCTGTGCGGACTTGCTGGACGGTTTGAGATTGCCGATGTAGAACGCCTTTAGCGTCATACCGATGGCTTCGAAATCATCCTGTGCCTTCGCACGCACCGCCGCGCCGATCTCTTCAGTCAGTCCGATCAGCTCAACCACACTGCTGGCAGCCGTGGTTTCGCCCAATACGTCCTGTAGTTTGGAAAGCAATATGCTCCTCAACCGTTCCTCGATCTCGATCGTGCGGTACGTGCCGCGTGTGCCAACGATCTGAGTAACGAACTGCTGCGGGTCGTTCACCTGAAATGCATAGGAGCCGAATCCCTGGAGCAGAGCCACGCCCAATCCCATGCCCGGGTTGCGGACAATGATCGGCTGCGGTGTGCCCCATTTTTCGTTTGCGAATTCCCTCAACGATACGAAATATACTTCGGCAGGGAAGGGTGTCCGGTCATTGAAGGCCTTACCAATGAAATCGATCACCTTGGGGATGTTGGCCGTAGTGATGGTGTGACGTCCCGCCCTGAACACATCCAATGCGCTCCCGTCACGAAAAAACACCGCTGCCTGTGATTCACGTACGATCACCTGCGAGCCGATGCGGTAATCGCCAATCCCCTGCTCGGGGAAGCGATGGACGATCTCATCCTGCATCTCGTTTGGATACTCGATGACGTCGAAAATTCTGGCCATGATAGTTCTCCTTTGAAAGTTGTTGCGAATTTATTATAGCTCATGCACCAACGCGCTACAAGTCGAAGATGGCGCTCTGCGCCGAACCGTTTTTCTTATTTACGTACGCAGAACGGCACGAAAGGTGTCACAAAACATAGAGTTAAAACTCAGCCTTTCATCACCTTTCCGGTTCCTTTGTCTCTTACCATGAGCACTTCTGCCATGATGCTGACCGCGATCTCCTCCGGCGTTTCCGCATTCAATTCTAATCCCATCGGCGAATGGACGCGCCCAATTTTTTCTTCCGGCACGCCTTGCTCTTTCAACGCTTTGACTGTCGTCAGCCATCTGCGTCTCGACCCGATCACGCCGATATACGCCGCATCTGACTCAAGCAGACTCGGAAGACCCTGCGCGTCGACACTGGAGCCGCGGCTGGTGATCACTACATAGGTCTGAGGCGTCACTTTGAGATGTTCCGTTAACTTTCCCATTTCGACGGGATAATAGGTGTCCGCCCCCGGCACGGACTCGGGATTCGAAAACTCCGGGCGGTCATCGCTGACCGCGACCCTGAATCCCAGCCACTTTGCCAGATGGACAACCGCCTTGCCAACATGTCCGCCGCCGATGACTACGATCATTGCAGGGGGAAGGATGGGTTCCACGAACACCTCCACGGTTCCGCCGCACACGCCCGGGTCGCCGCGTGAGGGGTCGGCCATTGTATAGGATAGCGTCTGGGCGTTGCCAGTCTTCAGGGATTCGATGGCCGCCCTGATGACCCGGCTTTCCAATTCCCCACCGCCCACTGTGCCAATGAAGCGATTATCCGGAAAGACGAGCATTTTGCTGCCGACGTGCCGCGGCGTGGAGCCTTCGCTGCTGATCACAGTACACAGTGCAGCGGCTTGGTTGTTTTTTTCGATTTCGGAGAGGGCTTGGTAGATTGAAGACATACGCCTATTATAGTCGTGCACTGCTCACGCCGCCGTCCTTTGCGGACGCCGCAAAGCGGCAGCACCCGAAGACTGCGACGGCGATTACTGCGCAATTACAGCGCCGTCCTCGGCGCTGGGAGCGTTGTTGAACGTACATGGTTTCAGGTCAGTCCCGAGTTTCCAGCAAATGGTTCTCGAGCCGGTCCATCGCTTCCATGAATGACTGTTCCAGATCAACGGCGTGCATCTTCGCAAGGACAATGACCGACCACAGGCAGTGAGCGAAATGGGCTTCAAGTTTCTCCCTGCTGTTGGCGATGGTGCCCTTGCCGTGTTCCGCCATGACAAGTTTGACCAGGTTATTCACATCGCCTGCAAACCCCTGTGCGAGCTCCTCACTTGTTGAAGGTGCGCCATAAAGTCGTTTTTCTTTTTCTGCATACTGCCTGCGAAGATCCATGGCTCTGTTGATGAATTTCTGAAATTCCATTATCTCTCCAACAGTCCCAACACTTCAGGTAATAACTGTTTCTTGAAACTACGCCAAATGCAGCGAGTGTGGCTCCTCAGCGAGAACGTATAGGATAGGATG